>WFMQ01000014.1 GCA_015488995.1 Nitratifractor sp.
GTTCGGGTTCTTTGGCAGAATCCTCTTTGCCCGAATTCTCTTGGGCGGGTTCCTCTTTGGGCACCGCTGTCTCTGCAGGTGTTTCCTCCTGGGACTGGGCGGGTGTGGGCATCTCGGCTTCCGGTTCAGGGGTGGGCGTTGTGTCGGGTGCGGAGGCATGTGCCGGTGCCACGTCGACTTGGGTTTCCGTGGTTGCGGTTTGAGGAGCCTCCTCCTGAGCCGACTCTTCGGGGAGAGGCTCCTGTGGCTTGGCCTTCGGAGCAGCCGGTTGGGCTTTTTTGACGACGGTAATCTTGGTGCCGTCCCCTGGCTTATTGAACTTGGCGGGCAATGTCCCCTTGAGGGCGTACTCCATCAAGATTTCTGCTTGGTCGTATGTGATCGAACTTCCGGCGACTTTGACATCAAAACCGAGTTTTTTGGCTTTGGCAATCGCCTCGTTGTTGGAGATCCCAGCTTCAGCTGCGATCTCCTGGATCTTAATTTTCCCCATGGGTGGTAAACTCCTTTAGTATGGTCAGCAATGCATCATGCTCTGTCCCCAATCGCTTGGCGATGCCGCGCATTCGCTTGACATTCGCCGCGCACGACGGGCAGAGATAAAAGCTCCGACCGATCCCGGAAAAAGGTATAACATGTCTCTCGTGTAACTGTAGTCGAATCAAATCGTTTTGGGATTCTCGAGTGCGACAGGAGATACACATGCGGGTGGGACTCTTTTTTTGCATCGCTATTATACCTAAAAGAGATTAACTCTTGACGCTGACCCCGTGATTGTCGAGTGAATGGACGATCACGCGATAGTGGGGAAAACGCGCAGCGAGTGCGTGGGCAATCTTCTCGGAATCGTCTTCGTAGCACAGAGAGAAAAATGTCGAACCACTCCCCGAGAGGGTGCTCATCAGGGCTCCATTGGCCAGGGCAATCTTTTGCACGTCAAAGAGGTCGGGCATCATCTTCATTCGGCGATCTTGATGGATCTTGTCTTTGGATGCGATGCGGAGCTGATCCCACGATTCACTCATGAAAAGAGCGGTCATGTACGCCGCACGGGAGAGGGAGTAGACCATCTCTTCTTTGGGGTATACTTTGGGGAGGACGTGACGGGAACGGTTGGTTGAGATGGTCCGATTGGGGACGACCAGTACCGCACGCAGGTAGCCTGGCATGCGCCGTTTTTTGCTGAAGACCCGGTCCCCTTCGAGGCAGGCGACATTGAATCCCCCCATCACCGCTGGAGTGATGTTGTCTGGGTGATGCTCGAACTTCAAGGCTTGGTTGAGGATCTCCCGTTTGTTGTACCGAGCTCCGGCAGCGGCATACGCACCGGTGATGGCGGCGACAATGACCGCCGAAGAGCTTCCCAGACCCCGTGAGATCGGGATACGGTTGGTAAACTCAAATCGGAAGGTATTGTGTTTGCCGCTGAGACGACGGTAATGTTTGTTGAAAATATTCAAAAACAGGGTGTTTTTCTTGATGCGCGGATTTTCATCCCCCTCTCCATGGGTAGAGAGGCTTAAAAATCGCGAAGGTTTGATGAGGATCTCGTTGCGCAGATCGATCGCCAAACCCAGCGTATCAAAACCGGGCCCCAGATTGGCACTGGTGGCGGGGACACTGATGAGCACGGGCAGCCTTTAGACAGCAGGGAGGATGTACAGAGGGGTATTCTCAAGCTCCAGCTCAAGATCGCCCAGATAAAGGGGCAACCCAAATTCCTGCGGGACGTTTTCGTCAAATTTTTGTGATATTATAGTCTCTTTTTCTTTGACGAAGTACAGCGACCCCATGGCGCGGATCGGTGCCCCCCCATTGAGAGCAAAGGCACTGCACCCGGCAAACGGGATTCCGCGCAGTATCTCCAGGGTCGCCAGCGTGATGTAGGTGAGCTTGATCGCCATATAGCTCCCCGGCCCACTGGCGTAAATGATGCGTGTGACGGAGTACCCATCCATCAGCTCTTCCAGCGTACCGAGCAACACATCCGAAGCCCGCCCATCGAGAGTACGGATCTCTATCTGGCGATCTTCCTCGTCGTAGCATCCGATCTGCATCGGGACAGCAATGGGATTGATTAAGAGAGTCATGGGTGCTTTTTCCCCGTCTCTCTGGTGACAATTTTATCCGCTTTTTTGAACACATTATCGATGTTGTTGTGAATCCAATTGCCCTTCATCCAGTCCATCGGCCACACTTCAACCCCATGCACAAGGACACCAAAGTGGAGATGATCCCCCAACGCCAATCCCGTCCGACCGGTGCGGGCAATCATCTCTCCAGCGGTCACCTCGTCCCCCTTTTCTACGAACAATTGGGAACAGTGCCCATAGAGGGTCGCCAATCCAAATCCGTGATCGATCAGTGGCATGTTGCCGTAGATGCCGTTTTTGGCTGCATAGAGCACCGTACCGGCATTGGATGCGATGATGGGGGCGTGGCGCACACTGGCCAAATCGTAGCCGAGATGATAGGCGCGGGAGACCTCTTTTTTGGGATCGTGATAATAATAGTGACGTTCATCGCCAAAATCGGCCACCAACTTGGCTGACTTGAGCGGATAGAAGGGGTGCATCTTCCAGTGGGTGATGGTCTTATGGTGAATGACCGATGCCAACGTATGGATCCGTTTCTCATTGTCGAGGCGCATGGTTTCGTTGACAGCACGAAAACGGTCGAGGGGGTTGGCAATGTGGGCAAATCGGGGATCGAGTTTGGCTACATAGGTGATCCGCCCATTGATGAAGCGATCGCTGGCGTGAATCCATGAAACTTTGTAGGACTTGTACACGACGGGAAACGTAAAGCGTGTGGTGGTTTTATTGTTAGCACGATCCACCGCTACGATTGTGGCTCCCAAGTGTTTTTTCCGAAACGGCCAAGCAATCAGAGTTGCGTAATAGGGTTGAGTACGATACACCTGCGGGGTAAAGCGTTTCCCCCCAGCGACCACGTAGGTCTCTTTCAGATTGATATCCTCTACCTTGAATACCACCAAGGCACTGCCGCCTCGCGCCATGGTCGGGCTCTTGGCCAGTAGGGTCACCTTGGGGGGCTGGGTATCGGCTTCGATTCGCACCGTCGCTACGGTACTGTTGTCAAAGAGTTTGTTGATCAGGCTGGTGTCCCACGCTTGGATCAGCACTTTCCATGTGCCGTGCGTGATCTTGTGTGCGGCACGTTTGGGCATCTGGAGCGTCACCTCGGCCGATCGCATGGGGATCATGAAGCGATTGGAGGTCACCGGAATGCTCTCCTGTCCGTTGGTGAGGATCGCTTGGTAACCGCTCAATCCACGGTTGTCGCTGAGGGTGACGTTGATGGGGACATCGGGGCTCCAAAAAGTCGCCGATGGTGCCGTGATCTTGGGAGGGATTCGCTCAAACTGCGGCAAATACTGCGTCAAGGCCCAGAGACTTCCTCCGGACAGCAATACGAGGAACAGTAGCCAAGGCCATACTCTGTGTCGGCGTCTCGGCCGATAACGATTGTAACGCCTCATGATAAAACATCCTCCTCTTTTATGACATCCAAAATCGCCCTCTTGAGCACCTCCAGCTCCACCCCGTGTGCTTCAAAACCCGCAGCCATGTGGTGACCCCCGCCACCGAAGTGCTTGGCGATGTGGGCGACATTTACCCCCTTACTCCGGAGAGAAACCTTGATGTCCTGTTCCCGTTCGACGAGCATCATCGCGACCTGTGCCGTCACCAATGACCGCCCATAATCGACAATCCCATCCAGGTCACTGCTCTGTGCACCTGTGCGTTTCAGATCGGCTTGTGTGACCGTCATGATGGCGATGCGTGCATCATGGAGGAGCGCCAGCGAATCAATCGCTACCCCCAAAATACGGAGTGAAGCCAATGAACGTCGATGGATCATTTGTTGCGTGACATGTGCGACAGAGACTCCATGCCGAATCAGTGTTTCTGCCAGCGCAAAGACATCGGCTGTCACATTGCTGGTCGTAAAGTTACGGGAATCCGAAGTCAGTGCGGCATACAAGGCGGTGGCACCCTCTTGGGAAAAATCGTGCAAGGGGGAGAGGAGATACCACGCAACCTCTGAACTGGCTACTGCCTCGGGATCGACGAGGTTGAGGGTACCATACTGAGTGTTGGTGGGATGGTGGTCGAGATTGACGATCACCCGCCCCGAGAGATCAAATCCCAGCCGATCGATGGAGCCACAGTCGCAGGCAATGATGAGTGAATCTTCAAAGTCAATCTTGGTTTTGATCTTTGAAAAGCCAGGCAAGAAATCAAGGTGATGCGGGAGTTCTACGGTAGCGTTGGCGATTTCGACGCGCTTTCCTTTGGTTTTGAGCCAATGGTAGATCCCAAGGGCCGTCCCAATCGCATCGGGGTCAGGATGGATGTGAGAGAGGACGGTTACCGTACGGTATCCTGAGAGCAATTGGTCAAACTCAGCCGTCCATTGGGGGTAGGGAACTTTCATGCCCTATCCTTCGACTCGCATCGAGAGATCGATCCAGGTGGCCTGATGGATGATGCTACCCGAACTGATCGCATCCACCCCCGTCCGAGCAATCGTTTCGATCGTCTCGAGGGTGACATTGCCACTGGCTTCGAGCAACACATGGGGATAGTGGGCATCGCGGTACGCCACCACAGTACGGGTCGCTTCTGGAGACATATTGTCACACATCACGATCTCGGCTCCGGCTGCCATCGCTTTTTGCGCCATCTCTAGGGTTTCGCATTCGATTTCGACTTTGGCCGTAAACGGGATCTTCCGTCGTACTTCGACCATGTATGCATCGAGATCATCGATGGTCTTGAGGTGCGTATCTTTGAGCATAAGGCAGTCATCCAGACCCATACGGTGATTGAGTCCACCGCCACAGCGGACGGCGTATTTCTCAAAGGTACGTAGCAGGGGACGGGTTTTTCGCGTATCGAGGAGTGTGACACCGGTTCCCTCAAGTGCCTGGACATACTGAGCGGTCAACGTCGCGATGGAGCTGGCATGGAGGGCAATATCGAGCAGAGAACGCTCCATCGCCATGATTGTATGGGAATCTCCTGCGATCTCCAGCAGGCGATCTCCTACCACAAACGCGGCTCCATCCTGTGTCATCCACCGCAAGCTCAAATCGTACATCTTCGCCGCTTCATCGATATACTCCGCCCCGGCAAACACCCCGTCACTCTTGGCGAGGATATAGGCACGAATCGGCTTGGCCGGCTCGATCCGAGCGTACAAATCCCCCCGACCGACATCTTCCCGGAGCATCGCTTCGATGAAGTCACGTTTGAGCATGTGATTGTTCCTTTATTGCGTGTTACGTGTTACGTTTATTGGTGGGGCTGAAGCCCCAATGTCTTTCAACAAAAGCGTTGCAAGGTAATCATACCAAAATCCCTACTTAATTGCCAGCATCCGCTCCAGCGCCAAATTGGCATACTTGACCGTATGCGCATCCACCTCGATCTCATGGATCGGATTGCCATCTTCGATCGACTTGAGGGTGAGATAGAGATCTTTTAGGGTCGTCTCATTCATCGTGGGGCACTCAGGTTTGGTCGCCGAGAGGACGTAGGTGTTTTTGGCTCGCATTCGGTTGACGAGGTTGTACTCCGTCCCCACAACAACTTTTTGCTCCGGGTCGAGCTCCGCCACATAACGGATCAACTGCGAGGTGGAGCCGACGAAATCGGCCAGAGCCGTCACACTCGGATCGCTCTCGGGATGGACGGCGATTTTGATATCGGGGTATTTGCGCCGATAAAAGTGGACATCATCCGGTGTGAAGAGTTGGTGCACCGAACAGAAGCCGTTGTAACAAATGATGTCGGCTTCCTGCGGATCACATTCCCCTTCCCCAATGACGCAACTCTTCAGTCCCATTTGGATGGCGAAGTTTTGCCCCAGACACCGATCGGGGACGAAGAGGATCTTTTTGCCGCTCTCGAGTCCCTTTTCGATGATCTTATAAGCATTGGAGCTGGTGCAAACCAACCCGCCCATCTCCCCCACTTTGGCTTTGACGGTAGCATCGGAGTTGATGTAAGTGATGGGGAGGATGTCTTCCCGAGCGATGCCATGACGCTCCATGTAGGCTACACTGTCATCGTAATAACTCGCATCGATCATCCGTGCCATGGCACAGCAGGCGATCTTGGGCATGAGCACTCGTTTTTCGGGGGCGATCACTTTGACGCTCTGTCCCATGAATCCTACGCCGCAAAAGACGGTCCATTCGCTATCATCGTCCTTGACCTTGCGTGCCAATTCCAGACTGTCTCCGGTGATGTCGGCCATCTCGAACACTTCATCCCTCTGATAAAAGTGGGCGACGACGGTCACATCCAGTTTGCTTTTGAGCCGCTCTATCTCGGCACGATAGTCGATATTCATGGGCGATCCTCGTAGGTAATTTCATGCCATTATACCGAATTAACATTATCTTGGTAAAATTGCCTGAATGGAACCCTCTGAATCATTGCCAAGTGAAACCGGCTGGCTGCAAGGGTAATTCAACACGTATCCATAAAAATAAGGACGCAACCATCATGCAAAATCTCTATCTCTACATCGCCACGTACCTCATCGCCGGTATTCCATTCGGCTATCTCCTCGCCAAACAATTCGGCGGGGTTAATATCAAAGAAGAAGGGAGCGGCAACATCGGCGCGACCAATGTCCTGCGCGTTCTCAAGACACGCGACCCCAAACTCGCCAAAAAGCTGGGTGCGGCCACCTTGTTGCTTGACATGCTCAAAGGAGCCATTATGGTACTCATCGCCCGCTGGATGGGCGCAGATGTCGCCGTACAGTGGACCGTAGCCGTCATCGCCGTATTGGGACATTGCTTTTCCGTTTTTCTCTCCTTTGAAGGGGGCAAAGGGGTCGCCACTGGCGTAGGGGTTGTCGCCGTGCTGGCTTGGCCGTTAGCCCTCATCGCCTTGGTCGTATGGGTTGGGGTCGCCAAGGGGCTCAAGATCTCCTCCCTCTCAGCCATTGTGGCGATCCTCGTCATGATAGCGAGCGCATACCTCCTCTACCCCCACGGTCTCCCGGGTCTGAGCTCCCGCTCCCCCCTCTGGATCCTTTCAGGTATCATCCTCTACAAACACCTCCCCAACATCCTCCGCCTCATCCGGGGTGAAGAGACTGCCGTCGCATGACCATCACGATCGAACGGCTCGAATTTGATGCCATCATCGGTCTACTAGACTTTGAACGCGATCGCCCCCAGCGTGTCCGCGTTGATCTAACCGCCACATACGAGTATCAGCTCAGAAAATATCTCGACTATGCCGAGATGGTTGAAAGGGTCAAAAACCACATCATCGAGCAAGAATACGAGCTGCTCGAAGAAGCACTTGAAGGACTGCACACCAGCCTCATTGCTGCTTTCCCCGCCATTGAAACCCTCCACATCACGATTGCCAAGCCGGACATACTTCCAGACACCATCGTCTCTCTTTCTTTGTGAAAGCATCTCTCTGATTAGCAAGTTGCATCCTGACACTTTTCCTCCATATCCTCTATTTAAGATTATTTAATATAAGAAGTGCTATTATTCCATATTAATAAATAAAAGGAGCATGCTATGATGCGACAAAAAAGATGGTTACCTTTGATGGTAATGGGGCTGATGATGAGTGCACATGCGGGTGATTATGCAGAAGAAGCGAATCCAAGCAACGTTTTTATGGGGGTACATGTGTCGGAAGCTTTTGTCCAAGGATCACACCAAACCGACCTGAACTATGCCGCTCGGGGTATAGGGTACGGTGTCTTTGTCGGTGCGGACAATGGTCAATGGCGTACCTCTCTCGCCGCCAACAAGATGAACAATGGTGAAGTGAGCTACGAACAAGGTGAATTGCTGGTCAACTACATGATACTGATGCCGGCCATGCAGGAAGCGGGTCTGCGGCCCTACATCGGTCTCAATGGAGGTTATGCCAACTACGAGGCCAAGGGGGGATACAATGAAAATGGGTTTACCTATGGTGGTCAGACAGGATTGGTCTATGATCTGTCGGATAATATTGATATTGATCTAAACTATAAATACAGTATCGGTGCTGCTGCCTCTTTTGACCATGTTGGCAATGTAGGTATTGGGATCAGCTACAAATACTAATTTATGCTATAATGTATCACCTGCCTCTTGCAAGGTGAAGCATGGGCTCGATCGTATAGGGATCTGAGCCACAGTACCGTGATGTAAAAAGGAGAACGGATGAAAAAGCTACTGATGATGACGTTGATAACATTTGGCATGCTGTTGCTTACAGGATGTGGAAGTAATGACCTCGATCAGCCCGATGCAAACGGAACCAATGGTATTGGAGTCGACAATGGGTTTGTCAATCCCACAACACCTCTGAGTATCACGGAAGCCAACACGTCGTATGAGATCAAAGTCCAACTGGTCAAAAATGGGCAAGTCGCATCCGGTCAATCGGTACAGATGAAACCCTTCAGTACCCAGTTTGGTAGCGTGGCAGAATATGCTGTCACGACCGGTGCAGATGGATACGCGGTCTTTCACTACACGTCTCCAGATACCAACTCCTTCCCCGCACCAGGGACATCCACCATCCTCAAACTGATCCATGATGAGAATGGCACCGTCACTGAGCAGGATATCCGTCTCGATTTCAATCTCAGCAGCACCCCCACGGTTCCCCCGATTGATACGACACACCTTGCGCTGACGGCGGCACCGGATCAGATCACCATCACCCAAGCCGGAGAGAGCAAGCTCATCCCCCTCTATGTCTCCAACGACAGCGGCCCCTTGAAAAACGTCCAAGTCAATGCAAAATGGGTCAACCCAAACAATGGGTCGCTTGATGCCTATTCCATCACGACGGACACCAAAGGGTTGGCACTCTTTACCTATGTCGCGCCAGCATCGCTTCCGAGCAAGGACATCAACATCACGTTTGAAGTGGCCAACGGTACGCCCCTTCTCGATACAAAAGTCGCCGTCAAATTTGGTGGCTCCACCGTCCCCCCCATGGATACAACGGGGATGAGCTTGATAGCCTCTCCCAATCAAATCACGGTCACCACACCGGGAGAGAACCAAGCCATCAGCCTTTACCTTGCCCGTGGGGGCAATGTCGTCCCCAATACCGAAGTTCAAGCCCAATTTTTTGACCCCAATACCGGTTCGCTCAATACCTATACTGCCACGACCGATACCAGAGGGCAAGCACTCTTCAACTACACAGCTCCCGTCTCACTCCCCAGCAGCGACATCAACATTACCTTTGAAGTAGCCAACGGTACACCCACGCTTGATACCAAGTTGCACGTGCAGTTCGGTGGGGTCTCTACGCCACCGGTCGATACGACGGGTATGACCCTTGATGCCACGCCCAATCCGGTCAACATCTCCCAAGGAAACGAGATCAAAAGCATCAGCCTCTATCTCCACAGAGGCGCAACCGTCATTTCTGACACCTCCATCATCGCAAACTTTTTTGACCCTGTTAATGGCTCCCTTGACCATTACAACGGCACGACCGATGCCAACGGCAAAGTGACGTTTACCTACGCGGCACCCGAGAGCCTCCCAACCAATGACATCAACATCACGTTTGATGTCGCCAACGCATCGGCTTCGATCGCAAAAGATGTCGCGGTGAAATTCAGCATTTCGTCAACGGCAGAAGTCAACACCACGGGTATGAAAGTGGACATTACCCCCAGCACGCTCACCATCTCCCAAGCTGGTGAGAGCAAAGCGATTAGCGTTTACCTCTCTCGCAATGGAGATGTCGTAGCCGACACAGAGATCAAAGCCCAATTCTTCAACCCAGACAAAGGGACGCTCAACATCTACAACGTGAAGACCAACGCCAGCGGTCAAGCGATCTTTAACTATACTGCCCCCGATGGTACTTTGCCAACAGGCGATGTGAACATCACGTTTGAAGTGACCAACGGAAGCCCGAGTCTGGAGAA
>WFMQ01000015.1 GCA_015488995.1 Nitratifractor sp.
AGATGTGCATAAGAGACAGGTAGGGGGCGTGGATGGCGATGGCGGGAGTGATCCGCTCAGCAGGATCGGTGTGGAAGCTGTGACCCAGCCGCTCGAGAAAGTCGCCATACAGGGCATCGGCCGTCGCCGCTGAGGAGCCGATGAGCTCGTTGAAGTACGTCACCCGCTGGGGGGTGCGTCGGCACACTTCGAGATCGCCACCGAAGCTGCTGATCGCACCGAAGTGGGTGATCCCGCTGCGGAGCATGGTGCCGACAGCTGCCGTCATCGTGGCATTGTCGCAGCGGGTGATGAGCGCGTCCCGGTGCTCAATGACGCTGTCAAGCCAGACCATGAAGTCGCCGTAGGTGAGCTCAGTGCGGTGGGCCGAAAATTCGAGATGGACATGGGTGTTGATGAGGCCGGGTAGGACGACGGTGTGGGGCGGGGTGCGGACGATCGTGGCCTCGGGGTACTGTGTGGTGAGGCGGTCGGGGGCATCGACGGCGAGGATCGTCTCGTCAAACGCGACTGCGTGGTTGCTGACGAACCCATCGGGGGTAAAAATATAATCAGCTATGAGAATTTTTGTGGACATCTAATCAACCCTTAATCGCTATTTAAATAGAATAGTGCCCACATTATACCACAAGGAATTGAAATGAAAATCGTCGTCATCCAAGGCCCCAACCTCAACATGCTCGGACACCGTGAACAACACATCTACGGCCCCATGAAACTCGAAGAGATCCATGAGCAGATGAAACACTTCGCCACCGAAAACAACATCGAAATCGAATTTTTCCAGAGCAACCTCGAGGGGGAATTGGTCGATCGCATCCAGGAGTGCATGGGGGATGCCGACGGGATCATCATCAACCCCGCCGCCTACAGCCACACCTCCATCGCCATCCGGGATGCCATCGCGGCCGTGGAGCTGCCGGTGATCGAAGTGCATTTGACCAACATCCATGCCCGCGAAGAGTTTCGCCGTCACAGCATGACGGCAGAGGTCGTCGCCAGTGTCATCGCCGGTATGGGGCCGTTTGGCTATCATCTTGCCATGATCGGCATGACCCAGATCCTCAATGAAATGGCTGCCTCACAGCAGACCCAAGCGTAAGGCAAACCGATGACCCGTATCCACCGTGACGAAAGTGCCCTCTACTACGCCTGTGGATACAGCTGCGATCACGCCATCTATCTCGACCTTGGTACCGAAAAGTACTTCATCACCGATGGACGCTACACCGTCGATGCGCAGGAGCATGTCCGGGATGCTGAGGTCGTCACCACCCGCGACCTCCCCAAAGAGGCGGCCAAGCGGATCCGCAAATCGGGGGTCAAGAAGATCAACTATGACCCCAAAGAGTGGGATGTCTATACATTTGAACGCCTAAAAAGCAAGACCAAAATCACCTGGAAGCCCAAGCTTCTGCTGGGGCAAAAACAGCGGATCATCAAACGTCCCGACGAGATCGTGCGGCTCGATACAGTGGCACGACTCGGGGCTGAGGCATTTGACGCATTTGGCGCGATCGTCGAGGCGGAGGGGATCGGACTGAACGAACGAAAATTGTATCAAGCGGCCATAGCGGTGATGCAGGGGGATGCGGGGCATGCATTGAGCTTCGACCCGATCGTCGCTCTCAATGCCAACGCCGCCAAGCCCCACGCCCACCCCGATGGGACAACGCTCCAAAAAGGGGATCTGCTCCTGATCGATGCCGGGCTCAAACATGAGCGCTACTGCTCCGACCGCACCCGCACCGTCCGGGTGGGTCAAACGGTCAGCATGGGATACGCCCAACGGTTTAAGAGAGATAAAAAACGTCAACGTGCCTACGACACTGTCCTCAAAGCCCACGATCGCGCCATCGCCAAAGCCCGCAACGGCATGCGTGCCTCCACGGTCGATGCACTGGCACGTGACGTGATCGAGAAGGCGGGCTTCGGGAAATATTTTGTCCACTCCACCGGTCACGGCGTGGGGCTCGATATCCATGAGCTCCCCGTGATCTCGGGTCGCAGTCGGGTCCGGATCGAGGAGGGGATGGTTTACACCATCGAGCCGGGCATCTACATCCCTGGGGAGTTTGGGATACGGATCGAGGATACGGTGGTGATGGAGCAGGGGCGAGCACGGGTTTTGGGGAATGAGGAGTGAGAAATTTCGGTTTGCGTTTTGGCGTGTTAAGTGTTACGCGTTACGCAGGTTTTTTCTGGTTCCATATCTCCTGATAGGGCATCCACATTGTGTGTTCAGTGCAAGATGTATGCGTTTCCCATCAGGAGAGGCCATGAAGGAACTGGCTTTTTTAAGGAGTAGGGGCTTTAGCCCCGTTAAAATAGCTATATAATGGAGCTTCATTGTACGGGACTGAAGTCCCTACTCCAAAATCCCTGAGTTCTTTTACTGTCTCAGGAGATGGGGAACGAGCAGAGTCGCAACACATAACACGCCAAACAAAGGAGGCAAAATGGCACCATTATCTTGGCACACCACCCGCCATTTTCCCTCCCGTCAGCGTGTACGGAAAATGCCGGGCATCCACGATGCTCTTCTCGGCATCGGGGGCAATGTCGGAGATGTCTCGGCGCGGTTTGAGCGGCTCTATCGGTATTGGCAGGGGTCAGGGGTGGTGCGGATCATGGAGACCAGCCCGATCCTCCGAAATCCGCCGTTTGGGTACGCCCATCAGCCCGATTTTGACAATGCGGTGGTGCATCTGCGTACGGCACTGGATCCGCACGCGCTTTTGCGCTATCTTTTGTATGTCGAGAAACGGTTTGGGCGGATGCGGAGCTTCCCCAATGCCCCCCGGACGCTCGATCTCGACCTGATTTTCTATGACCATCGCCGGATCGAGTCACCCCGACTGCGTCTGCCTCATCCCCATTGGCAGGAGCGGGATTCAGTCGTGATGCCTCTATCGGAACTAAAAGGATACCCATGGTAGAAGAGACTTTCACCGCCCCCACCCCCCGTGATGCGTTTGAGCTGGCGCGGGAGAAGTACGGTGTTTTCAGCGCATTGAAGCTCCTGCGTGCGACGCAGGTGCAGGATGAAGCGGGGCACCTGAGGGCACACATCGTCGTATCCGTCCCGCAGGAGGATTATCTCGCGAGTATCGGGGTCGATGCGGCACCGTCCCAGCCCGATGTACTCGGTGCGATCCATAGGATGATGCGGGACAAGGGGCTGCCGGCCTCGTGGCTCGATCCCTTGCTCGATCCGCTCAGAGGCGACAGCATGGCCGAGGACAAATCACGCCTCCTCTCTTACCTCCTCGAAGAGATGGATGCGCACCTCCGTGTCCAGCCTGAGGAGGCTCAGACGCGCAAGAGGCTCATGCTCATCGGTCCCACTGGCGTGGGCAAGACCACGACACTCGCCAAGCTGGCCGCCCGCTACACCCTCGATCCGCTCCACCCCCGCTCTGTGGCTCTCATCAATCTCGATACATTTCGCGTCGGTGCCTATGAGCAGATGGAACACTATGCCGCGACCTTGGGATTGACCCACCGCAAAGTGGACACCATCGAGGGGTTTGGCACAGCCCTTGAGGAGCTGGATGATCATGAGGTCGTGCTGATCGACACGGCGGGAATCTCCCCCTATGACATCGGGCGGCTTGTCCAAACAGTCGAACTCCTCAAAAGTCTCCCCGAGCGGGAGATCGAAACGGCACTCGTGATCTCCGCCACCGCCAAGTACGATGACATCGAAGCGATTTATGACCATTTCTCCTTCGTGGAGATCCACAGTGTCATCCTGACCAAATTTGATGAGACGAGACGGATTGGAGAGGCACTGGGGTTTGTGCTGGAAAAAGGGGTGCCGATCAGCTATGTCAGCACCGGTCAAGAGGTCCCGGACGATCTCGAACCGGCCGACAAAGAGCAGCTGATGATCCGATTTGTGGAGGAGTTGCATGTCTAATAATCTGCAGGCCGATACGCTGCGGCTGGGTGTGCTGGGCTCCGATCTCGTCGGGCGCACGTGGCTGGCACTCAAGCGCACCCACATCGCCCCCAAACATCTCAAAAAATTGGAGGCAGGAAGCCTCATTGATGGGTTTGACCCGCTCCACTTGCGTCTCATCCGTGACGGTCACATCGTCGCCCGTGCCAAGCTGGGGCGTATCGGGGATCGCGAAGCGGTGCACATCGTTTCACAGCGTCTGGAACCTCTGCCCGATACGGCACCGGGCAAACATCTGCTCCTCGAAGCTCGTCTTCGCCTCCTCTCTGGGGTGCGAGAGTATGCCGAGGGGGATGTGCTGGAGTTTGACCTCCCCCTGAGCCGGGAGATCGTGCTTCTCGTCGATGGACGGCCGATGGCGATCGCGGAGATGGTCGCCTATGACGAAGAGCCCATAGTGCGTGTCGCAAGGATGATCCATGGCTAAAACAGTCCTCGTGGGGATGAGCGGTGGGGTGGACTCCACGGTCGCAGCGATTCTCCTCCAGCAACAGGGGTACGATGTGACGGGTGTCTACATGAAACTCCACGACAACGATGCCTATCATACGGCCAACTATACCAAAGCCCAGCGGGTCGGGGCGTACCTCGGGATCGAGGTTCACTTCCACGACTTGAGCGATACGTTTCAGACGGAGGTGGTGGATTATTTTGTCGAGACCTACCGGGCAGGGCTCACTCCCAACCCCTGTGTGCTCTGCAATCGCACCATCAAATTCGGGGCGATGGTGGCGTTTGCCGATGCACTAGGGATCGACAAAGTCGCCACCGGTCACTACCTCCGTACCGATGGGCACGCGATTTACATGGCACAGGATCGCTCCAAGGATCAGAGCTATTTCCTCGCCGAAGTGCGTCCTGAGGTGATCGGGCGGCTGATCTTCCCCCTCGGAGACCTGTACAAGACGGAGGTTAAGGCGATGGCGGCCGACATCCCCGTCCTCGAGGATTTGGCGACGCAGAAGGAGAGCAGTGAAATTTGCTTTGTCGAAAACGACGACTACACCGAAGTGCTCGCCCGCTATATGCCCATCGATCAGCCCGGCGACGTGCTCAACACCGCCGGAGAGGTGGTCGGCACCCACAAGGGCTACACCCACTACACCATCGGCAAGCGGCGGGGCTTTACCGTGGACGGTGCCCACGATCCCCACTACGTCCTCGCCCTCGACCCAGAGCACAACCGTATCACCGTAGGCAAACGCGATGAACTTTATGCCCAAAGCTTCGGCCTGACACAGATCAACCTCTTCGACGATCTCACCGATTTCGACTGCACCCTCAAAGTCCGCTACCGCACCCAAGCCATCCCCGCCCACGTCACGATCCAAGGTGATCGGGGATTTGCCGAGCTAAAAGAGCCAGTCTTCGGACTGGCACGCGGGCAGTTTGCGGTGCTGTATGACGGAGAGCGATTACTGGGGGGTGGGGTGATTGTGTAAATAGGGGACGGTGAACCCCTTCAGCCACTCCCCATCCCCTTTGGGGTATAATATCTACCTTCAAAACCAAGGACACACGCATGAATATATTTGATGAAGACGACGATTATCTCGTGACGACACCCAAGCAGAACTTTTTTAACATCGCGCGAATGGCCAACACCGATATCGTTGACCATGAAATGGACAAGCTGTTTGACCGGATGGCGATTATGGAGATGCTCCTTGAGGAGAAGGGGTTGGAAGAGGAGTTTGACCAGAGGCTCAAGACGCTACCCTTCACCGAGACGGCACGTTTTGAGGATGTCAAAAACTCTCTCTACA
>WFMQ01000016.1 GCA_015488995.1 Nitratifractor sp.
AGGTAGTCACGGGCTCCCTCGGGGGTTGACTTGGTCAATACCGGAGTTTCCACTTCGAGGAAGCCCATCTCATCAAGGGCATTACGGGTGGCGATGGTCGCTTTGGAACGGAGTTTGAACGTATCGTAAGCTTTCTGACTGCGCAATTCGAGGTAGCGGTATTTGAGGCGGATCTCTTCGTTGACCTTCTCATCGCCGAGCTCAAACGGCATCGGCATCGATCGGTTCTCGATCACGAGATGATCGACGACGATCTCCACTTTTCCTGTTTTGAGATTGGGGTTTTCAAGCCCTTCACCCCGTGCACGCACCTTGCCCGTAGCAATAAGGACAAACTGATCCCGCACCTCTTCGGCCATTTTGTGGGCTTCAGCACTGTCGGCGGGGTCACAGACGAGCTGTACGACTTCATCCTTGTCCCGCAGGTCGATAAAAATAACCCCACCATGGTCGCGACGACTTGCCACCCATCCAGCGACGGTCACCACCTCTGCTATATGTTCCTCGCCGATCTCGGCGCAATACTGTGTTCTCACAAGCGATTCCTAATAGTATGTATTCATGGCGCGATTATAACCAAAAGTGACTTTTGGGTACCACGTCTGGATAAAAAAGCACACGAAACTTTTTACATCACAATTGTACTACAAATATATGGTATACTTTGGTGTCAATAAATTTTGTGTTCAAAGGAGAACTCATGTTGAAAAGAAAAGGAAGCGTTGTACTCCTAAGTGCTGCACTTTTGGGAGGAAGCAGTGTTGCGTATGCGGATTTTGTCGATGGCCTTGTCGGCGGTGTTGTCGGCGGTGTCGTCGGAACTGTCGTCACCAACGAAGTCTACCGCAATGGGCATCGTCACCGGGTGCGTCACGTGCGCCATGTGAGACGTCGGCATGCTGTACGGCATCACCACAAGACGTACAAAGCACCAATACATGCCCTGACTCCTGAGAAGAAAATCCAAAAATCCCTCTCGGCGCTTGGATTTTACCACGGGGCTATTGATGGGCAGATCAATGCGTATGAGACACGCTCTGCCATCAAAGCGATGAACACTGCGTATGAACGGGGGAATACCGCCACACTCGATCCCCACACCAAAGACACGTTGATTTATCTCGGGGATCTCTTCACCCTCGATCGTTACCTGGTCGCACGGGGTTCCGATCGACGCACCAAAGGGAAAAAGCTCCAAGCCGCGCTCAAGATCCATGGTACCTATCATGGCAAGATCGATGGTGCCGTCGGACGAGGAACACGTGCAGCGATTGCCGACTACACTGGTGGCTCCACCTCGCTTGGTTTTGAGGAGGAATATCGACTGATCGAAAGTGCCAAGAAGAAAAACGATCGCAATATTGAGGATGCTATCGCCTCGATCAAAGGGCACAGAACCTCGCGCCCTATGGGCAGCAGCAATCCACAAGGAAATCAACCGGTGATCTTGCAACCGGCGAACTGACCTGCACGGTCAAACCGGCGGCAAACTTTGGAGGCAGGACTTCCGTCCTGCTGACGGGACTGAAGTCCCTTCTCCTGGCTCCTTCAGAACGGTTGGCTGATTACTACTCGCTTTTCCGCTCGATCTGCGCACCCAGCATCGCCAGTTTCCCTTCCAGATCATCGTACCCACGATCGAGGTGGTAGATGCGCCGTACCTTGGTGACCCCTTTGGCGGCCAGTGCCCCGAGCACCAGAGCCGAACTGGCACGCAGATCGGTCGCCATCACATCGGCACCGTAGAGGGCTTCGACCCCTTTGATCGCTGCGGTGTTGCCTTTGAGCCAAATATCGGCTCCGAGGCGGTTGAGCTCGCTGACATGCATGAAGCGGTTTTCAAACAGCCGCTCTTCGATGAGACTCTCCCCCTCGACGATGGTAGCTACCGCCATAAACTGCGCCTGCATATCGGTCGGGAACCCTGGGTACTCGGTCGTGATGATGTTGACCGGGCGGAGTGTTTCGGGCGGATGGATCGTGAGGCTCTCTTCGCCGATGGCAAATTGGCACCCCATGCTCTCGAGTTTGTCGATCATCGCCTGAATGTGTTCAATGTTGACCTTTTCAAGGGTGATTTGAGAATAGGTAATCGCACCGGCGCAGAGATAGGTACCCGCTTCGATCCGGTCGGGGATGATCTCGATCGGTGCATCCCACGCCAGTGTCTTGCCACCGGTGCCGTGTACCCTGAGTGTCCCGGTGCCGATCCCTTCGACCGCCACACCGGCTGCGACGAGCATGGCACAGAGCTGGACGATCTCCGGTTCACGAGCGGCGTTGATGATCTCCGTCGTTCCGTGCGCCATCGCAGCGGCCATCAAGATATTTTCGGTGCCGCCCACGGTGATTTTGTCAAAAATAATCTTCGCCCCATGCAATCCCTCCGGTGCTTCCGCCCGGACGTACCCCCCCTTGATCTCGATTCTCGCCCCCATCGCTTCGAGGGCTTTGAGGTGCAAATCGATCGGACGCTGACCGATGGCGCATCCACCCGGCAGGCTCACCTCGCACTCACCAAAACGGGTCAGCAGCGGCCCCAATACGAGGATCGATGCCCGCATTTGAGAGACGATCTCATAGACCGCTTTGGTCGAATTCATCGCCCCAGTGTCGATGGCAGCCACGGTGCCTCGGTGATCCACGTGCCCCCCGAGCATCTCCAACAGCTTGAGGAGTGTCCGGATATCTACGACATCGGGGAGGTTGGTCAGCCTCAAGGGTGTGTCACTCAAAATGGTCGCAGCAATGACGGGAAGTGCTGCATTTTTCGCGCCGCTGATGGCGATGGAACCCTTCAAGGGTGTCCCCCCAGTGATCTCTAAATAATCCATACCTGTAGCCTCTATAATTAAAGTACGATATTCTACCCACTCTATGCTTTAATGACATGAGAAAAGCCCCTTTCATATTTTTAGATATACTTAAACGAAAATAGTGTACTATATTACTTAATATTTCACAGAAAATACCATTTTATGTCTACTCAAGGGTCTGTATGAGCAACGCGCTGGATAAATTAAAAGCTTTAAATGATAAATTGGAAGCCAAATTATCAGCAGAGGAAGAAAAGGGGAAACGGCCAAGAGGTAGAC
>WFMQ01000017.1 GCA_015488995.1 Nitratifractor sp.
ACAGACTTGGTAAACCCTTTGTCCAGCCCGATAATCATGTTGTTCAGCAGGGCGCGATACGTACCCCAGTATGCCGAAGACTGCTTGTCTTCACCATTGCGAGTGAGGACAATTTGCCCCTCTTTGACCTCGACATTGACCCGTCCGTGGGTCTCAAGGCGCTTCTCCAGATTTCCTTTTTTGGCGACAATCTCTGTGCCGTCGAGGGAAACATCAATACCACTTGGGATGGCTACAGGTTCTTTACCTACTCGTGACATGTTCCCTCCTTACCAGATACTGCACAAAACTTCGCCGCCGGTGCCGCGAGTAAAAGCTTCATCGTTGGGAAGCACGCCTTGAGAAGTCGAGACGATCAAAGTGCCGTAGCCGTTCTTAAAACGTTTGATCTCGTCTTTGCCCTTGTAGACACGACGTCCGGGCTTGGAGATCTTTTTGAGTTCGTTGATCACGGTGGTACCGTTCTC
Organism: Nitratifractor sp.; assembly: GCA_015488995.1. GTDB lineage: Bacteria > Campylobacterota > Campylobacteria > Campylobacterales > Sulfurovaceae > S017-3. The sequence goes on from WFMQ01000017.1 coordinate 468, forward strand.
ATCGTACTTCAAGACCACTTTGATACTTTTGATGGCTCCCTCTTCGCTCACACTGTAGCCTTCGAGGTATCCCTTCTCTACCAGAATAGAAACGATCGCCTCAATGGTCTTTGAGTACAGCAAGGTGGTGGTGTCCAATTTGCGTTGTGCAGCATTTCTTATTCGAGTAAGAGAGTCTGCAATTCTGTCTGTCATCATCTATTACTCCTTGTTACCAGCTAGCTTTGCGCATGCCGGGGATGAGGCCTTCGGAGGCCATTTTTCTCAAACATACACGGCAAATCCCAAAGTCTTTGTAGACCGAATGGGGACGTCCGCAGATGTTACAGCGTGTGTACTCGCGCACCGCAAACTTCGGGGTGCGTTGCTGCTTGTTGATCATCGATTTCTTGGCCATTATTTTCTCCCTTTTGCAAACGGCATGCCCAGTTTTTCCAGCAAGACAAACGCCGCTTTGTCTTCGTCAGCACTCGTGACGATGGTGATGTTCATTCCATGGGTTTTCATGATCTTGTCGTAGACCACTTCCGGGAACATCAGCTGCTCATCGAGACCGAAGTTGTAGTTGCCACGTCCGTCAAATCCTTTGCGCGGAACCCCACGGAAGTCCTTCACGCGGGGGAGGGCAATGGAGACCAATTTGTCATAGAAGTTGTACATTTGGTTGCCACGAAGAGTCACTTTGATCCCGCTCGCTGCCCCTTCGCGGGCTTTGAAGCCAGCGACTGATTTTTTCGCCATGGTAATGACCGCTTTTTGACCCGCGATTAGGCTGATGGTATCCGCCATGTTTTGGATCAGCTTGTTGTCACGTCCCTCTTCACCGGCACCGACACTGATGACGATCTTCTCCAGTTTGGGGGTTTGCATGGGGTTCGTGATCTCCAGCTCTTCGCGGAGGGCAGGAACGATGTCATTGTATTTCTGCTTCATTCTGCTCATGATTACCCCTCGACTTTTTTGACGTTGGAGATGTGGATGGGCATCTCTTTGTTGGCGAAGCCACCTTCTTTGTTGGCCTCACTTGGCTTGATCGCTTTTTTGGCGATCTTGGCACCTGCGACGATGACGGCATCTTTTTGGGTCAGTACCTGAAGGACTTCTCCTGTTGTGCCTTTATCATCTCCAGCGATGATCATGACCTGATCACCCTTTTTGATTTTAAATTTCTTGTTCGCCATTACCATACCTCCGGTGCAAGGGAAACGATCTTCATAAATCCAGCGTAGCGTGCTTCACGACTGACCGGGCCAAAGATACGGGTACCGATGGGCTCTTTCTTGTCGTCGATGATCACGGCGGCATTGTCGTCAAAACGAATCAGTGAGCCGTTTTCGCGTTGGATCTCTTTTTTGGTACGTACCACGACGGCCTTGACCACTTTCCCTTTGGCCACTTTGCCGTTGGGGATCGCTTTTTTGACCGAGGCGACGATGATGTCACCCACCGAAGCATACCGACGCTTGGAGCCACCGAGAACCTTGATACACATGATCTCTTTGGCACCGCTGTTGTCTGCGACATTCAAACGGGTAAAACTCTGAATCATTACGCCTCTCCTCTCTGCGTGATCTCAAGCAGGCGGAAGTTTTTGCTCTTGGAGAGCGGACGGCACTCGATCGCATGGATCGTATCGCCGACATTGACTTCGTTTTGCTCATCATGCACCAGGTACTTTTTGAAACGCTTCACGGTCTTATGGTAGCGTGGGTGAAGCACCTTTCTCTCGACCAGAACCGTCGCCGTTTTGTCCCCGGCTTTTTTGATTACTGTTCCTGATATAACTCGTTTTGGCATGCTCTACCCCTTACTTGTTTCTGGCGGCGGTCAAAGCCGTCTGGATGCGTGCGATGTCTTTTTTGGCGACACGCAACTCGCTGGTATTGGTCAGCTGCATAGTTTTGAGCTTGGCTTTCAGCGTGAACAGCTCAAGTTTCTTCTCCTTGAGCAGGTTCTCGAGATCCGCGACACTCTTGTCTTGAATATCAATAAATTTCATGGCTGTCCTTTGTAGAAATGATCTTGGTCTTGAAAGGAAGCTTGTGGCGTGCCAGCGTGAGGGCTGCGCGTGCCAAGGTCTCTTCGACGCCTGCCATTTCAAAGATGATCCGACCGGGCTTGATGTTCATGACCCACTTCTCGACGGCACCTTTACCTTTACCCATCCGTGTTTCGAGGGGCTTCTTGGTCAGGGGCTTATCGGGGAAGACACGAATCCACGTCTTACCGGTACGGTTGATTTTACGGGTCATGGTGATACGTGCGGCTTCGATCTGGCGGGAGTCAATACGTCCTGCTTCGGTCGCCTTGAGTGCAAAGTCACCAAACTCGATGCGGTTTCCGCGATGCGATTGACCACGGTTACGCCCTTTTTGTTGCTTTCTCCACTTGGTTCGTTTGGGCATCAACATGATTATTCACCTCTCTTTCTGGATGGTCGGCGACCGCCTTCACGCTCTTTGGGCTCAGGCTGGATCCCTTTTTGGAGTACTTCACCCTTGAAGATCCAAACTTTGATCCCGATGATCCCGTAGGTAGTCTGCGCTTCGGCAAAACCGTAGTCGATCTTGGCGCGGAGCGTATGCAGAGGTACCCGTCCCTCGAGGTACCACTCGGTCCGGGCCATTTCCGCCCCACCGAGACGACCGGCAACTTGGATACGGATCCCTTTGGCCCCCGACTTGAGGGCACCCTGGATCACTTTTTTCATCGCACGACGGAAGGCGACACGACGCTCAAGCTGGGTCGCGACATTTTCAGCGGCGAGTTGAGCAGAGGCTTGAGGACGCTTCTCTTCTTTGATGTTGATGGCAAGGTCTTTGCCGAGCATCTTGACAAGCGTTTTCTTCAGCTTCTCAATGTCCGCCCCCTTCTTCCCGATGATGATTCCCGGGCGGGCAGTAACGATGGTAAGGCGGACTTTTTTGACCGTACGCTCGATGATGATATTACTCACCCCGGCGTAGAAGAGCTCTTTTTTCAGGTACTTGCGGATTTTGTAATCCTCAGCGATGAAGTTGGCGGCTCGATCCTTGGCTGGGAACCAGCGAGATTCCCAGTTGCGGTTGATCCCAAGTCTGAGACCAATTGGATTGACTTTCTGACCCATTACGCTTCCTTTCCGTTTACGAAGTTTTTCGCGTCAGCGACTGATTCACGGAAGTCACCCTTGAAGGTGTATTTCTCTTCCATCATAGCGATCTGCTCGTCGGTCATATTGGCCACATCGTCGAAGGTGAAAATCCCCTCATCGTTGAGTTTGCCTTGATAGACTTTGCCGATCCCCTTGACTTGAGTCAGATCATCGCCGGTGGTAGGCGTGCTGTCACTCTTGGGCGCTGCGGATTTGGCTGGAGCTTTTTTGGGTGCAGGCTTGACAGCCTCAGCAGCCGGGGCTACTTCGACCAAGATGTGTGCTGTGGGCTTGATGATACGGCTGGCCGTACCCCGAGCCCGTGGACGCCAACGCTTCATGACCGCTGCTTTGTCAACGCGGCAGGAGGTGATGACGACCTCTTCAGGCTCATACTCACCGTTGGCAACCGCAGACGCGATCACCTTGGCGAGGATCCCAGCGGCTTTGTTGGGCATGAATTCCAGAGCGGCCAGTGCCAACTCGGCATTCATCCCCTGCACTTCACGGGCAATGAGACGGGCTTTGGTGGGTGAGACACGGACAAATTTCAATAATGCTTTGCTCATGATTAACCTACCTTCTTCTGGACACTACCTTTGTGCCCTTTGAATGTACGGGTGGGTGCAAATTCACCCAACTTGTAGCCGACGTGGTTCTCAGTGATGTACACCGGAACAAACTTGCGGCCGTTGTGAACATTGATCGTCAGACCAATGAACTCGGGGAAGATCATCGAACGGCGTGACCAGGTTTTGATCGGCTTGGTTGACTTCTCTTCTTTGGCTTTGAGCACTTTTTTCATAAGGTGTGCATCAATAAATGGACCTTTTTTTGTTGATCTTGCCATGGGAGCCCCTTATTTCTTTCTTCGTGAGATGATCAGCTTGTCGCTGGACTTCTTCTTACGGGTTTTGTAGCCCTTAGTCGGCATACCCCAAGGAGAGACTGGGTGACGACCCGAGTTGGTTTTACCTTCACCACCCCCGTGTGGGTGATCGATCGGGTTCATCGCCGAACCACGGGTCTGAGGACGGATACCGAGGTGACGGCTGCGTCCGGCTTTTCCGATGACGATGTTGGAGAAGTCTTCGTTGCCGACGGTGCCGACGGTTGCCAAACACTCACCGAGGATGTAGCGCATCTCACTCGAAGGCAAACGGAGCGAGACGTACTTGCCATCCCGACCCATGATCTGGGCATAGCCACCAGCAGAACGGGCGATCTTGCCGCCCTGTCCAGGGTTCATCTCGATGTTGTGTACGAGGGTACCGACGGGGATGTTTTTGAGTTTCATCGTGTTGCCGGGCTTGATGTCGAGGCCGCTCTCGGCCGCCATCACTTTGTCACCCACGCTCAAGCCCTTGGGCTGGAGGATGTAACGGCGATCCCCGTCGGTGTACTTGACGAGGCAGATGCGGCAGTTGCGGTACGGGTCGTACTCGACGGTGGCCACGGTGCCCTCGACGCCAAACTTGTTGCGTTTGAAGTCAATGATCCGGTAGAGCTTTTTGGCTCCAGCTTGTTTGTGACGCGACGTGATCCGACCGTTGTGGTTGCGTCCGGCGTGAGCTGGAAGCTTCTTGAGCAGGGCGCGGACACTGGCCTTGGCCGTGATGTCGCCGCTGTCGAGGTTGGTCATGTAGCGTCGGCTGGGGGTGGTTGGTTTGTAGGTTTTAATTGCCATTCTCTTCTCCCTTATACCGCGAGGCTTTCGATTTTAGCATCGTCGGGGAGTTTGACGTAAAATTTCTTACTGTCAGGGCGTTTCCCTTCGATCCCTTTGAATCGCTTCACTTTGCCGTTCATTCGCAGTGAGTTGACACGCAATGGCTTGATGCCAAAGTACTCACGGAACACCTCTTTGAGTCCGTTCTTGGTCATGCGGGGAGTGGTCTGGACAACGAGGATACCCTCTTCTTGCAAGTCCAGACTCTTCTCGGTGTACATGATCGATTTGATATCGGTAATGTCTGCCATCTTACGCCTCTTTCGTCAATTGTTCAAATACGGCTTTCTCGATCACGACCGCGTGGTAGGCGGCGGCGAGGTATCCGTTGAGCTCATTGGGCTCGATCAGGTACGCCTGCTGAAGGTTGCGGAATGCGAGGAATGTCTGGTCGTCGATCATCTCTTTGACGACGAGGATGTCCCGCTGGTTGAACCCACCGACAAACGCTTTGGCGTCCTTGGTCTTGCCCGACTCGATGGCGATCGAATCGACGACAAAGAGACGCGCGTTGGCGGCCAGATCAGCCAACGCATGCATCAGCGCCAGACGCTTCTGCTTCTTGTTGACCTTCTGCGTATAGTTGCGATCATTGGTGGGACCAAAGACCACACCACCCCCACGGTAGTGTGGCGCACGGATCGATCCCTGACGGGCCCGTCCGCCCCCCTTCTGTGCGAAGGGCTTCTTCCCTCCACCACTGACGGCAGAGCGGTTCTTGACCTGAGCGCTGTTGGCACGCAGACCCGCTGCGTACGACTTGCAGTAGAGGTAGAGGTTGTGCGGATGCACTTCCAAGAAACTCTGTGGGAGGTCGCTTGTTTTGATTACGGTTGCATTACTCATTTCACAATCCTTACCAGGCCTCGTGCACCCTTGTGTCCGGGTACGGCTCCTTTGAGAACCAAGATGCCGTTTTCGGCATCGTACGAAAGCACTTCATTTTTCACAGTCACCTGTGTGTTGCCGTATTGACCTGGCATTTTGCGACCTTTCTGGACGCGACCTGGCCACTCAGCGTTACCGATCGAACCGATCCGACGACCAAAACGGTGTCCGTGCGATCCCGGACCACCGCCAAAGCCGTGACGCTTCATACCACCTTGGAAACCGCGTCCCTTGGTGTTGAAAGACGCTTTGACGACTTCCGCAGCTGCGAGAGGCGCGGTATCGAGATCACCGGCTTCGGTGCCTTCGGCCACTTCGATGGTCATAAATTTATTGAACGCTTTGTCGATGCCAAACTTCTTCTGCTGGCCTTCGATGGAGGCGTTGATTTTCTTGCTGCTGTTGTAAGCGACGAGGGCTTTGCCATCTTCGCGTACGTCGCAGACCTTGGTCTCGATCACTTTGAGCAAGGTGACGGGAACAGCGGGAACGGTGATAGTACGGCTCATGCCGATCTTCTCTACGATAAATTCCATTTCCTGACTCCTTACTTGTCCATAGACCGAATTTCGACTTCGACTTCCGGAGCGAGATCCAACTTCATCAACGAATCGATGGTGTCGGAAGTCGCCGAGATGATGTCGATCATCCGGGCATGAATGCGAATTTCAAACTGCTCTCGGCTGTCTTTGTTGACGTGCGGTGAGCGCAGTACGGTGTAGCGTTTGATCTTGGTCGGCATCGGGATGGGGCCGAGGATCTCTGCACCGGTACGCTTGACGGCGTCGACGATGGATCCGACGGATCGATCCAAAACACGGTGATCATAAGCTTTTAGCTTCAATCTGATTTTTTCCATTGTTACCCTTTAAAGAACTCGTTGGTCATGCCAACATATTTTTTGAGGTGCCCTGTGTATGGGGAGGGGGATTATATCGAAATGCGCTTCAATCCCTCTTGACATTTTTTCTGCTTTGGGTACAATAGTCAAAATTCATTTCCTTCCAAGGAGGAAAGATCGTGCATCTTCTCGAATCTTTTTTGACCATCCACATACAAAATCCGACCTTCTCCCCCCGCAAACTCACCCTGCCCGATACCGAATCGTTCCACCTCTACGGCGCACGGGGCGTGGGCAAAAGCACGCTCGTGATCGATTATCTCCAGTCGCTCCCGGAGGAGTCGTGGCTGTATCTGGATTGTCAGGATCCCATCTTTGCACTCGAAGACATCGACAGCGACCACCTCAGTGCTTTTCTCGAGGAGGAGACCATCACGACGCTGGTACTCGATCACTATTATGATGGCTTCCTCGAGGCACTTCCCGAGCCGGAACAGCTCATCATCATCTCCCGCACCGCCCAGCCACAGCTGGGTCTGCCTGGCTATGAACTCTACGGGCTGGACTACGAAGAGTTCCTCTCCTTCGACCGCGACCACACCCCCACCACGAGCTTCAACCGCTTCCTCAAGGTCGGCACCCTCCCGGCCATGGCACAGCGGGAGTTGACGGCACTTGAGACGACGCTGCGGCCGTTTTTTTTCGCGTCGTTTGACGAGGATGAGAGCCGGATGATGCTCATCCTCGCCCGCTATCAGGGGCACCGGGTGACCACCCACCAACTCTACCGCTATGCGCGGGAGTATTTTCGTATCTCCAAGGATCGGGTCTACAGGACGGTCAAGCGTTTTGAAGAAGAAAAATTAATCTTTTTCATTGACGATATCGAGGGGAAGGGAGCCCGCAAGATGATCCTCTACGACTACGCGCTGGCTCGTTACCTCAGCAAAGAACAACCCTTCCCCGTCACCTTTGATGCCCTCATCGCCCTCGCACTCATCAAGCACGGCTTCAGCTTCGTCACCACCGGCAACCGAGGCTACCTCCTGGGCAACACTCTCATCCTCCCCGCACCTTTCGACACCGAGGAGCAAGCGTGGACATACATGTACAACCGCGTCAACCTCTACCGCAAACTCACCGTCACCCACGTCTGGATCGTCACCGTCTCCAATCGCTTTACGTTTACACTGAGAGATATTACGTTTGAGGGGATTCCATTTTATGAGTGGAGTATTGTCAACGAGTAGCGGGGATAGACCATCAAAAAATTGCCTCACGCCTATCGGGGTGTGCGGGTCGACGGTAAGCAAGCTGGAGGGTCTCGGCACTGAGGAGGTGGCGATGGAGAAAGGCTTTGGCGTGACGAACACTCTCCACAAGGGGCATGCCGTGGGCGAGGTGGGTGGCGATGGCGGAGGAGAGGAGGCATCCGGTGCCATGAGTGTGATGGGTGCTGAGGCGAGGCGTGCTGATTCGGGTGATCCCGGCAGGAGTGACGAGGGTGTCGGTGGCAAGATCCTCAGCAGTATGCCCCCCCTTCAGAAGAAGTTGGCTTACGCCAAGGGCGTGGAACCCCTCGACCATCGGGGACACCTCATCGTCTCTACCCGTATAGGTGGCATCGAGGAGGGTGTTGGTCTCATCGAGATTGGGGGTGATGAGGGTACAGAGGGGGAAGAGCTTCTCCACCATTGTATGGAGAGCCGACGGCTCCAACAAAGGGGCTCCACTGGAGCTCACCAGCACCGGATCCAGTACGACACTGGGGAGGGGGTATCTCCCCAAAATATCCACGACCACTTCGAGGATCGCTTCGTGGGCCAACATACCGATCTTGACCGCATCGACACGGAGATCCTCGAGGAGAGTTTTGAGCTGGAGGTGAAGCATCTCGGGGGATACGGCTTCGACACCGGTCACTCCGCGAGAGTTTTGAGCCGTCATGGCGGTCACGGCGGTCACAGCATACCCTCCGAGGGCATGGATCGTCTTGGTATCCATGATGATCCCCGCACCCCCATACGGGTCAAACCCCGCGATGCTCAAAACAGTAGGGGTGTGTTTAGAGTCCATAGGGGGCAACGGCTTCGATGAGGGCATGTGTTTTGGCGGGGGAGACGGCATCACCTTCCAAGACACCGGAGATCATGGCGATGCCACTGACGGCGCCAGTCTCGGCGACTGTTTCGATATTCTCAAGGGTGACCCCCCCGATGGCCACCACAGGATAATCGACAGCATGAGCCCACCGCATCAAGAGGTCGGTGCCGAGGGTGTCGTAGGTGAGCGCTTTGGAAATGGGGACAAAGACTGGGCCGATGGCGATGTAGGAGGGGCGAAACTCCAGAGCCATATCGATCTCGTGAGGGGTGTGGGTACTGATCCCCAGCCGTAAGCCAGCCTCGTGGATCGCACGGATATCGGCGGATTGGATATCCTCTTGTCCCAGATGCACGCCGTAGGCACCGTGGGCGATGGCCAGCTGCCAGTGGTCGTTGACAAAGAGTCGGGCATTGTATGAGCGTGAGATGGCTATGGCCTGTATTATTTCATTTTCCAATGCGTGATCTTTTAAGTCTTTGATTCGAAGTTGAGCGGTGGTGATGCCACAGGCATAGAGTGTCTGGAGCTTGTCGGTTCTATCCACGATAGGATAGATCCCAAGCGGGGTCTCGTCGCAGGCAGGGAAGGTCATGGGTGTCTCCTGTGAAGTATTATGGGCACCTCTAAAAAACATGAATTTTTAGAGGTGCCCTTATGTTGCAAATCATTGTGATACGCTTGCGCGTTTGGTTGGACGGAAGTCCAATCCCCAGAGCATGACGCTCCAAAAGGGGCTGGGATTTCAGTCCCACTGGGTACATTGAAGCAAAACCACGGGACTAAAGTCCCTACTCCTTATCGATGTCACGCTTCGACCTCCTGATGCCAAAACGGTGTGCCGATCGTGGGGGTGGAGGGGCTGGCAAAATTGCGTTCTTGCATGGTGCCCGCTTCGTACCCTTTGCGTCCGGCCAGGACACTCAGGGCAAATGCTTTGGCCATGGTGATGGGGTCTTGGGCAAGGGCGACGGCGGAGTTGAGCAGGATACCGTCATATCCTATCTCCATCGCTTGGACGGCGTGGGAGGGTGTGCCGATCCCAGCATCGACGATGAGGGGAATGTCGGGGAACGCTTTGCGAAGGGTCGCCAGCGCGTAGGGGTTGACCAGCCCTTTGCCCGATCCGATCGGAGCACCCCACGGCATCAGGATGCGGCATCCGGCATCGATCAGTCGATGGGCGACCACCAAATCATCGGTGGTGTAGGGGAAGACTTCAAATCCCGCTTTGACCAGCTCTTTGGCCGCTTCGACAGTGGCGTAGGGGTCGGGCTGGAGCGTGTACGGATCACCGATCACTTCCAATTTGATCCAATGGGTGCCAAACACTTCCCGCGCCATATGTGCCAGTGTGATCGCTTCACGGGGAGTGTGGCATCCGGCGGTATTGGGGAGGAGATGCAGATCCAAATCGCGGATCAGATTCCAAAATCCCTCTCCGGCTTCTTTGTGCACCCCTTGGCGGCGCAGCGAGACGGTGACGATCTGGGCACCTGAAGCACGGATAGCCTGGGTCATGATCGCTGGGGAGGGGTACAGGGCGGAGCCAATCAACAGGCGTGAATGCAGCGTCGCGCCGCCAATCTGCCACGTCGTATCGGTGGATGTGTTCATGGGGTCTCCTTGTGGGGTGGGTCGCTTATCCTCCATAGATCGCTCCGAGGATATCGATGGTGTCGTTGGGGTGGATCGGGGTCTCTTCGTAGCGATCGGTGGGGATGAATGTGAGGTTGATCGCAACGGCACTGCCGGTTTGGGTGAAGTCCAAATGCTCCATCATTTCACGGACATTGGTACCCGCAGGCAGGGTGCGCGGTTCACCGTTGACGTGGACGGTGATGGGGGGTGTGTTGTGGGCAGACGATTCAGCCATGCACTTCTCCTTCGGGATGGGTAGCATATAGACCGTCTTGTAACGCTCGCTCCACAATCGCAGGGGAGAGGAGATAGCCGTGGCGATAGAGGCCGTTGATCCGAGTCAGACCCGAAGTGTTCTCGATTCGGGGGAGGTTGTCCGGGAAGGCTGGGCGGGCGTTGGTCTCGGTGTTGACGATGCGCGCTTCGCCAAAGTTGGGATGGAGCGTAAACAGTGCCGAGAGGAGCTCCATGCTTGAGCGTACCGAAATGGGGGAAGTGTCGTCGCTCTCGATCTCCGTTGCACCGATGATGTAGCGTTTGTATCCGACGGTTTGAGAGAGTTTGCAATCGGCACAATACTCCAGATCGATCCCGGCACATCCGTTGCCACGCGGGACGATGTAGAGTTTGTATCGGGGGTGCATCAGACGGGTGGGGCGGGTGATGTCGAT
>WFMQ01000018.1 GCA_015488995.1 Nitratifractor sp.
CCTTCTTTTCTATGCCATAAGTTTTATTTAATATTTTCTTATTATAATTGAGTACTATCACACGAAAGGATTAAACAATGACACGAAAGATTTTGGCGGTTGGAATGACTGCTGGTATGGTATTTGGGCTGAGTGGATGTAGCGGCAACACAAGCGACGACAATTCAGACAACAATGATACGGGTACGAAATCTGGTAACAAAGCCTATTATGTGGACAGTGCCGTTTCCAATGTCGATTACACTTGCGGCGATCAGAATGGGACGACCGATGCGAACGGTACGTTTGCTTATGAGCCGGGGAAAGCGTGTACGTTCAGTGTGGCGGGGGTTCCCCTGCGGACAGTCAAGGCCGATGATGTGCTCAAAGGAAAAGAGATCATCGAGGACGATTCGGTCGTCGCACGCTTCCTCCAGTCTATCGATGCAGACAACAACTTGGACAATGGAATCGAGATCTCTGATGACATTATCGGAGTACTCAAGGAGAAGCTAAACGGAAATATATCCATCCCCTCAAACCCAGAAGATATTGCCAGCATCGTAAAGGCGATCAATGATTTGGACGGTACCACCGAAAGAGAGCCGAAAACACCCAAAGAGGTGGAGGCACATCTGAAGAAGACAGCAGCATCCTATACCAAAAAGATACTTGCCGGCAAGACTGTGTATGGCGCCATTGCTGGAGACACTGAGATGGATACACTTGTCTTTGGCAAGGACTTCACTCACCTTACCTTCAAAGACGATGGCGGGGATGAGAAGGTCGCCATCACGCTGGAGGGATACAGTTACACCACAGAGGGCTACCGCTACAGGGTGATCGGCCAAAAGCAAGACTACATCCGGATGGTAGAGATCAGCGGAGACGATAGCGCCAGGGAGTATCGACTCTATTATGATCAGAAAAAAGCTCAAGATTTCATGAACGGAAAAGGGTCAAGCGTAAGCAACCTCGCCAAAAAAGCCTTTGAAGGGAAAAAATTGTATGTTGCGTTCGACTATCCAGGCCATAAAGCAACAACGACTTATGACTTCAAGGGTGGTCACGTCTCCTTCACGGATAGCCTCAAAGGTCCACGACCTGGAAGTCAATCGTATAAGTACATCGGGGATGATCTTGTGTACATCTCTGGAGACAAAGATATACCGTCTGAACTCGATAAAGTAGTCGAAATCAAAAAGCATTCTGTCGTGTACGCACGAATGGTCAAAGGCAAAAGCGTTTCCAAGCACGCTATCCTGTATGACAACGAAGCCGATGCCAAAGCTCATCCCGTCGTAAATCCATAAAAGAGTCTCTCCCCCCTCGTCCCACCTCTCCGTGGGATACATACGGGAGAAAACAGGCTCATGACTCGACCGAGACAGTTGATCGAGCCATATACATCACTTCAATAATCCCGTGCGACTTTGTACTCGGGGTCGTCCTCTTCGTGGGTGATGTTGGCTTGGGCTTGGGCGAGGACGGCTTTGCAGTCATCGCTTAGGTGACGGAGGGTGAGTTTCTTGCCCTCTTGTGCATAGCGTTCGGTGAGCTTCTCGATCGCTTCGACCCCGCTGGAGTCCATGACCCGGGCGTTTTTGAAATCCACAATGATATTGTTGGGATCGTTCTCTACGTCAAACAGATCCCCAAACGCCTGCGCCGAGCCGAAGAAGAGGGGACCGTCGAGCTCATAGAGTTTGCTGTATTTCCCGAGGGGGCGGCTGTGAGCGATGACGCGGGCGTGCTTCCAGGCAAACACCAGTGCCGAGATGATCACCCCCGCGATCACCGCGATGGCCAGATCGGCAAAGATCGTGATGATCGTCACCGCGACCATCACAAACGCATCGCTCCGGGGCATCCGGCGCAGGTGTGCAAAACTGCTCCACTCAAACGTCCCGATGCTCACCATAAACATGATCCCCACCAGCACCCCGACGGGGATGATGTTGAGCACATCGGTCAGGGAGGCCACCAGTACCATCAGACCCACTGCCGCTGTCAGGGAGGAGAGCCGCCCCAGCCCACCGGAGGTGTAGTTGATGATCGACTGTCCGATCATCGCACACCCGGCCATCCCCCCGAAGAAGCCGCTTGTGGCGTTGCCGATCCCGAGGGCGACGCACTCCTTGTTGCCACTGCCGCGTGTCCCGCTGAGCTCATCGAGCACCGCCAGTGTCAGGAGGGATTCGATCAGCCCCACCAATGCAGCGATCACCGCAAAGGGGAGCACCATCTGCCATGCCGAGAGATCGGTGAGGGTCTGCGGAAGGTGGAAGGAGGGGAGGTGACCTTTGAACGCACTCAAATCGGCCAGATCACCGATGAGCACCGTGTGGATGTGACCCAAATAGACCGCCAGTGTCAGCACCACGATCGCCACCAGTCCGGAGGGGATAGCCGTCGTATAGCGCGGGAGGAGATACATGATGAGCATGGTCACCACCACGATGACGTATATTTGCCACCCCTGTCCCTCAAAAAACTTGAACTGCGCCATCGCAATCACGATGGCCAGACCGTTGACAAATCCATAGATCGCGGGTAGGGGTACCAAACGGATGAATTTGCCCAAGCGCAGCAGTCCGAAGGCCACTTGAATCGCTCCGGCAAGGATGGTGGCAAGGAAAATGTAATCGAGCACCCCCATCGCCAGCGCATCCCCGCTGAGTCCTTGGGATTGGAGATGCGCACTCGCTGCCACGGCCAGCCCGACAAGCACCACCGCCACCGAGCCCGTCGCCCCGCTGATCATCCCAGGCTTCCCCCCGAGCAGTGCCGTCACCGTCCCGAGGATAAATGCCGCATAGAGCCCCACGATCGGACTGATCCCGACAATGAAAGAGAAGGCGATCGCCTCCGGCACGAGGGCAACCGCCACGACGAGCCCTGAGAGGATATCGTTTTTGATGTTATCGGTTTTGTAGTTGGAGAGTTTAAACACGGAAATCCTTGAAGTACCCTAAAAAGTGTGGCGGAATACTATCATAATTTAGGTGCTTTTACACCTCAAGTTCCTTATCACTGGGGGCAAAATAGCTCAAGGTACTCTTCCCAAAACGCTTCTGCTTGATCCGATGCACGTCTCCGATCACTTCGGGAAGCGTGAGGCGCGTCATGTGCTCAATAATCACCATCTTGCAGACAGAACCATCGATCTGCCCAATCATAGAGAGTGTGTTGTCGTAGATATCTTCCATCCCCTCCCGGATCGAAAAAGGGGGATCCCAATAGAAATACCCCGGTGTCCCCTCGGCTGTGAGGCGTTTGAGCAAGGCTGGAAAGTGCTCGAAACTGTCTCCCTGGATCGCGGTGGCATGTTCGGGGGCTATCTGCCGTATGTTGGACTGAAGCATAGCAAAAACCTCCCGATTTTTTTCGAAAAAGTAGCCGTGAGATGCTCCACGACTCAGGGCCTCAAGCCCCACCGATCCGCTCCCGGCAAACACTTCGACAAACGGCGCATCGACCACCTCAAACTGCAATGTATCAAACAACGACTCTCTCAATATCGATTTGGAACTTCGGGTCGTCGCAACATCGGGGATACGGATTTTCTTCCCCTTAAACGCTCCGGCGATGATGGGGGTCTCGAAGTACCGCATCGGTGTGTGCCTCTTGCGGGCATCTGTTCTCTCATCTCGTCTCATAGGTTTTCGTCATCTCCTGTCCCAAATATCCGATCGCCGGCATCCCCGAGTCCGGGGACGATGTAGCCTTTGTTGTTGAGCTTCTCATCGAGAGCCGCCGTGTAGATATCCACATGGGGGTAGCGTGCATGGATCGCTTCGACCCCCTCTGGAGCGGCTACAAGACAGATGAAGGTGACATCCGTCACCCCCTTTTCGGCGAGGAAATCGAGGGCATTGAGTGCCGAGCCGCCGGTGGCGAGCATCGGGTCGATGAGGAGGACTTTGTTGTCGAGGGCCTGCATGGGGATTTTGTTGTAGTAGCTGTGGGGCTGGAGGGTCTCTTCATCCCGATTCATCCCCAAGAACCCCACCCGGGCATTGGGGAGGATCTCCATAAAGGGATTGAGCATCCCAATCCCCGCACGCAGGATTGTCACGAGTACCGGCTGTTGGACGAGTTTGTCCGCCCGTGCGACGGCGACGGGTGTCTTGACCACCGTCTCCTCCGTCTCGAGATCGTGTGTGACATCAAACGCCATCAGCAGACCGATTTCATGCAGGAGCTTCTTAAACTCCGGCATGGAGCGTTTCTCGTCACGCAGCAGTGCCAGCTTGTGGCGGATCAGGGGATGGTCAACGATATGGAGTTTCATGGGGGATCCTTATTATTTTAATTCTATCGATTATGGCAAAAAATGACTGAATATCTGCTATCCTGCATCAAATTTGTGTTACAATCTACCCCATCAAACAAGGAGCCAACATGAAAGCAACGCAATACCAATTCCGATTGAGAGATGCCATCATCGGGCTACAATTTTTGTTCGTAGCATTTGGGGCATTGGTGCTGGTGCCCATCCTGACCGGACTCGACCCCAACGTCGCCCTCTTCACCGCAGGGCTGGGTACCCTGATCTTCCAGGTGACCACCCGGCGCAACGTCCCCCCGATCTTCCTCGCCTCCTCCTTCGCCTTCATCGCCCCGATCATCTACGGGGTGAGCAAGTGGGGGATCGCCGGGACGATGAGCGGTCTCGTGGCGGCTGGACTGTTTTATGTCCTGCTGAGTATCCTGATCCGGGTGAAGGGGAGCGGATTTATCCACCGTCTGCTCCCTCCCATCGTCACCGGCCCAGTGATCATGACCATCGGGCTGA
The DNA here is from genome assembly GCA_015488995.1 of Nitratifractor sp. Lineage (GTDB taxonomy): Bacteria > Campylobacterota > Campylobacteria > Campylobacterales > Sulfurovaceae > S017-3. Next base: position 4,778 of record WFMQ01000018.1, read on the forward strand.
TCCTCGCCCCGGTAGCTGTACAGATGGCGACCGGACACACCGGGGACGGCAAGACCGTTCTCGTACCGTTTGGTACCGCCATCACCATCTCGATGCTCACACTTCTGGCGACGATTTTGGCCACACTCCTGGGCAAAGGGATGATCAAGCTCCTCCCCATCCTCCTCGGGATTGTCGTCGGCTACCTCGTCTCGATGGCCTTCGGGATCGTCGATTTCTCCGCCGTCGCCCAAGCCCCTTTGTTCGCCTCACCCCACTTCGTCACTCCGCAGCTCAACTGGGAGGCGGTGCTCTTCATCGTCCCCATCGCCATCGCTCCAGCCGTGGAGCACATCGGGGACATCCTGGCGATCTCCCGCGTCACTGGAGAGGATTATCTCAAAGACCCCGGGCTGGAAAACACACTGCTCGGTGACGGATTGGCCACCAGTGCTGCTTCGTTGCTCGGAGGACCGCCCAATACCACCTACTCAGAAGTGACCGGTGCGGTGACCATCACCAAGGCGTACAACCCCGCCATCATGACGTGGGCAGCGATCTTCGCCATCGCGCTGGCATTTTTCTCCAAACTCGGCGGCTTTCTGCAGACCATCCCTGTCCCGGTCATGGGAGGGATCCTGCTGCTCCTCTTCGGCCTCATCGCCTCGGTCGGGATGAACACCCTGATCCATGCCAAAACTGATCTCTCCAACCCCCGAAATATGATCATAGTCTCCCTCATCCTCGTCTTTGCCATCGGCGGGATGAATTTCAAATTTGGCGGAGTAGGGTTCAGCGGCATCGGACTGGGAGCGATCCTCGGGATTGCGCTCAACCTCCTCCTTCCACAAGGGCATCACGAGGAGAATCCATTGGATGAATACTCCGACATGCCGGACGATCTCGAATAAGGGTAGATTTACACATTCTCATCTATAATGGGCTCAAAAAAGTGAGCCCATGATGTCCCAAGAAATCACCCTCGAAACCAAAATCGCCGATCTCCTCAACGACTACAAGGGGATGAAAGATATCCTCATCGGAATCAATCCCAAATTTAAGAAACTCAACAACCCCGTCCTGCGCCGTACGCTCGGCAAGATCGCCAGCGTCCGTCAGGCTGCCATCGTCGGCAATATGGATCCCAAAGACCTCGTCGATCAACTCCGCAAAGCCGTCGGGCAGGAACCCATCTGTGAGGATTGTGAGATCAAAACCGATGCGTGTTTCATCCCTGTTCCCCCAGCAGAGCGTCCAGAGTGGGCAAATCAAGCGTCGCAAACCACCCTCGATGCCAATGCCTTGCTCGATGCCGACAAAAACCCCCTCGCCGAAGTGCACAATGCCCTACGCCCCCTCCAATCTGGCCAAATGCTGACCCTCAAAGCCGACTTCCAACCCGAACCCCTCATCGAAGAGTTTACCAAACAAGGGCACGCTACGTTTACCTACCAAGCTGACACAGGGGATTACATCACTTATATACAGAAGAAGGGTTGATGAAGTAACATGAAAGTCGCCTACATCTCCGATCCCTTCTTCCTCCGACATGAGACAGGGGCTCATCCCGAGTCTCCCGATCGACTCCGTGCCATCACCCGTGCCGTAGAACCGCTCGGCGACCAACTCATTTCGGTCACACCCATCACCGCTTCCGACAACATCCTACAGCTCAATCATACTCCCGAACACATCGAGACAGTACAGGAGGCGTCCGCCCATGCCGAAGCCCTCGATCCCGATACGGTGTGCTCTTTTGACTCCTATGAGGCCGCACGCAAAGCAGTCGGTGCGGGGATCACTGCCATTGATGGCATCGTGGAAGGAAGTTTTGATCGGGCTTTCTGCGCTGTCCGCCCGCCGGGACACCACGCCACCCCCACCCAATCGATGGGTTTCTGCCTCTTCAACAACATCGCCATTACTGCCCGGTATGCACAAACCCAGGGGTTCAAACAGATAATGATCGTCGATTTTGATGTCCACCACGGCAACGGAACACAGGATGCCTTCTACGCCGACAATACGGTGTTTTATTTCTCATCGCACCAAGCCTTTGCCTATCCTGGAACAGGAATGGAAAATCACCGTGGAGAGGGAGCCGGGGAGGGCTACACCGCCAACTTCCTCATCATGCCCGACAGCGGTGACAGGGAAGTGCTGGAGATCTACCACGACGATCTGCCTCCGATCGTCGAGCAATTCGCCCCCGACATCATCCTCGTCTCCGCCGGATACGACCTCCACGAGAGTGATCCTCTCGCCCAGCTCAATGTCACGACCGACGGCATACGCGAGATCGTCCGATCAGTCCTGGATACAGCGGATGTGCCGTTTGTCTTTTTTCTCGAAGGGGGGTATGATGTAGATGCATTGGGGGAAAATGTGCGGGTGACACTGGAAGAGATGCTGGTGTAGGGTGCATAATCACGCACCTTTTAGCGACACAATGCATGTTCCCCATCAGGAGATGGGGAATGAAGGGAAGCATTCAGATCAAATAAAAATCATTATTCGCCTGCTGAACCACCAACGTAACTTGATCCACCACCCATACTGCAGCCATGCGTTCCTGTGACGTTACCATCGATGCTCGTCGTAATGGCTGTGCCGTTTGCTTCAGCAGTAAAGACACTGCCACTCGCATCGGTCAACGTGATTTTTCCTTCTGATGGGCAGTTGTGTGTACCTTTGACGGTCACAGGGGTTGCCAATTCGAGCATACCGATATCATCGCTCCCAACGAAGCCCGCAATCGTAAATGTATAAGACCCATTCATGTCATTCTTTGTATAACCAGTATCCGCGTTGACCCCATCCAAGATCAAGAATTTTTTGCCATTGTCTTCGAGGTATGCAGAGATACCGGATTTATTGTTAAATGCAGCATGTCCTCCAAGGTGATCATAGGCTACATCCCCCTCTGTTTTGGCTTCGGATACGACAATCTTCGCTTTACTGTCGCTACTCACGATAGACAAATTCCCACTACCGCTATAAGTTGTAGTGAAATTGTGCTCATTACCGTTTGCTGTAAAATCAACGGTAACGCTTGCATTAATTTTCGTTCCGTTGCTCAACATACAATCGGTCAGCTTGAGGGTTCCCTTAGCGGTCGCGCTGGTGTTGGTATCGGTTGTCACAATCCCGTCATCAACACACGGATTAGAACCATTACTCTCTCCTCCACTCATTGCATACCCGCCACCACTTCCTCCGCCAGAAAAGAAGTACTTATTTAGATCAATACCAAGATCTTTAGGGCTATTTGAGAGCCCAAGACCTTCAAGTTTATTAGCACTCTCTTTCATGGTGGAATGACCATCTGCATATGCTGTAATTTGATCTTGAAGCTTTGCATTAGAACCTGTTGGTGTAGTCGTTTTCGCTGTTACATGCGTAGCACCTCCACCACTACATCCACCCAACACCAACATAGCCGCTACGGCACTGACACTTGCAATTTTCTTCAACATACTTTACTCCTTTGAAATAGTATGTTAGAAGTATATAGAAGATATTATTAAATCAACCTGAGTTATAATTTCTATTTTTAAAATTAATAAATATGAAAAAGAAAATTATCGATCATGGTCGATTCGGTGCTACCGGAGTCAATAGCACTTTGATGCATGCAATCCGCAGACAGAACATCGGCACCTTTTGGCGATACTCCCGATACGCATCGCCAAATTTGGCGATCGCTTCAGGCTCCTCCATTGTCTTGATCATGATGACCATCAGGAGCATCTCGAGTGGGGCGATGATGAGGATAAACGATGGGGAGCCGACAATCAAGGCGATGGAGAGGGGGAAGAAGAGGAGCCCCAGGTGCATCGGGTGACGCATCAGGGCATAGAGACCGTCAGTCGCGAGGACATTGGTCTGCAGGCGGGGGATGTCGCCCCGGCGACCGAGACGCGCCAGAGTGCGGCCGGTGTTGCGGCTGATGGTGAGGACAATTTTGAGAAGGAGGAGTCCGGCGACCAGTGAGACGAGATCAAACAGCAAATATCCCCGACCATGCACGTTCGGAAACAGAAAAGAATCGAACCAATAGCCACCGACAACGCCGCCGACAAGCATCACAAACCACATAACGAGGCGAAAAATCATTGTTGTACCCTTGTATCGAAGTAGGGGGGCTTTAGCCCCGTCAAGATAGCACGATGCGATGGAATCGTATTATACGGGACTGAAGTCCCTGCTCCTGCATCCCTGAATTTTTCATGCCCCAGGAGATGAGGAGGCTTAAATCTTGCTCAGGACAAACGCATCCATATCAGCGACCACCTCTTCGAGGGTGCGTGCACCGTCGATGACATGAAGAAGCTCTTTGGTCGTGTAAAAGTCTTGAAGGGCTCCGAGAGGATCGGTGTAAATCTTCATTCGATCGTTGAAGACCTCTTCGTTGTCGTCGCTGCGCCCTTCGCCGGGAGCGGCTTCGGCTGCACGACCGAGGATCCGCTCGCGGGCAACCGCTTCGCTGACGCGTACTTCGATGACCGAAGCCAGATCAATCCCCTCCTCTTCGGCGACGATGGCATCAAACGCCTCCATCTGCTCCACGCTGCGGGGGTAGCCATCGATGAGGACGTTGGGGACGGGGGCTTGGTTGATCGCCGACACAATGGTATCGACAATAATGTTTAGCGGCACGAGGGCACCACGGGAGATATAGCTCTCGATCTCGGCTCCGAGTTCACTGCCACTGGCGACTTCGGCACGGAGCATATCACCGGTAGAGTAGTGGACGAGTTGATCGGGGTGTTTCTCAGCGATGAGACTGGCATCGGTGGTCTTGCCGGAGCCGGGGGCTCCGATGATGAGGAAGAGTTTTTTCATGGTGGGTTCCTTCTTTCTAATTTGTTTCTGAGTCTGTTTTAGAACATTAAATGAACACAGCGGACATTATTCCGATCAGGAGCCGGGACTTCAGTCCCGTTGTGCAGGGTTAAAACCCTGCCGCCAAACATCCCTTCGGGGACACGTTTATGCTTTGGGGGTCTGGCGGATACGGAGGCTGAGTTCTTTGAGCTGTTCACCATCGACGGGGCTGGGTGCCTGGGTGAGGAGGCACTGGGCGCGTTGGGTCTTGGGGAAGGCGATGACATCACGGATGCTCTCCGCACCCGTCATGAGCATGATCATCCGATCCAGCCCCATCGCAAACCCGCCGTGTGGCGGTGCACCAAATTTGAGGGCTTCGAGGAGGAAGCCAAATTTCTCATTGGCCTCCTCTTCGCTGATGCCGAGGAGCTTGAAGATCTCCGCCTGGATATCCTCTTTGTGGATACGGATCGACCCACCGCCCAGCTCGGTACCGTTGAGGACGATGTCGTATGC
>WFMQ01000019.1 GCA_015488995.1 Nitratifractor sp.
CTATTATATCACAAACCAATCACCAAAAACACACGAAGGAAGTCCAATGTCCACCCTCGATCGTCTCAAAGAAACCATCGAAACATGGAAGAAGCGTCTCCAAGATCTGGAAGCGGAAAACCAAGAGCTCAGGGAGCAACTGGAGCACGCCAACGAAGGGGTCTACACCGATGAAGCCCTGTTGACAGAGCTGGCGGAGTGCCAAAACACGGTCGCAATGCTCCAAGAGGATATTGCCGAAAAAGACAAAGAGATCGAGGCCATCATCGCCAAAGTCGAAACATTGATTGATGCATAAGGAGAAGAGAGCATGAAAGACATAGCCGTGACCATTGACGGAGAACGCTACAAAGCCAAAAACCTCGAAGAGGGGTTTGCCCAGTTTGTCGAGGAGGATTTGAAACAGGCCGATCTGTATCTCGACCGCGACAACAGTGCCGAGCGGATGTTCAGTGCTTACCTTCGCCTTGCGAGCCGTTGGTACACCCAGGAGAAAGAGATCGATCAACTCCTCGAAGAGGCCGAATCGGAGTAAAAAAGATCCCATTTGACAAATAATTGACAAAAAACATGTTATACTTCCATTGATGTTACTTCATCAAGTGACACACATTTTTTCCAAGGAGTTCATCATGACTAACATGAGACGCGGTTTTACAATGATTGAGTTGATCTTCGTGATCGTTATTATCGGTATTTTGGCAGCAGTGGCCATCCCCAAATTGGCAGCAACACGGAGCGATGCGGGTGCCGCTAAAATCGTCAACAACCTCGCTACCTGTATCACCGATGCAGGTGGAGCCTATATGAAGACAGGCAACTTTAGCGGAGATAAGACAGCTGCAAATGATGCTATGGTCAACTCTATTGCCTGTACCTCAGGGATCAAAGACAATGGTACAGCATGCTTTACATTCACACCAGCTGCCGCTGATGGTAACCTGACCGTCACAGATGCGGGTACTACCGCTGCATGTAAGGCAGCACATGTTTTGGCGCATGACAACAATGCATCAGATACTTCTGCTAATGGTGGAGCTATTCACCAGTTCTAATCACCACTCTTCTCTGATTGTATTTTTCAGAGAGCAACGGGGGCGATGGATATCTCCTCCCGTTGCGGATAGAGATCTTATCTCGACTTTTCAATCATCTTTTTCGAGCGATAATGTCAAGAGTTGAAAAGTGGATATAGGAAGGAACGACACGTATAGAATTGGTTGAGTGATTCTCGATGAGAGAAAACCCAAAGAGAGCAAAGGGATACAGCTAAAAGGATAGAGGATGCGGAAAGGATTTACGATGATTGAGTTGATTTTTGTCATCGTGATCATCGGGATCCTCTCGGGGGTGGCCCTCCCAAAATTTGCCGCGACACGTGGGGATGCCAAGGGTGCCGTGATCCTCTCTGCTCTGACCAATTGTATCCAGGATGCAGGGAATGAGTTTATGGTCACGTCATCCTTCGGTCATCTGACGGAAGAAGGCAACGATACCTCAATCAATTGTCGGGATGCATGGCAATGCTTCGCTTTTACCGAAGATGATGCCAACGGATCCCTCACGGTCGCAGAGGTGAATGCGAGTACCGCTGCTTGCCAAGCTGCCCAAAAGATTGCGAGTGAAAATTTGCTGTCGACAACCCACACGATCAATTTTTAGGGTCACACACCCAAAAGGATTCACATGCAACGCACCGCCTTTACAATGATCGAGCTCTTGTTTGTTATCACGGTCATCGGAATTTTGTCTGCGATCGCAATCCCGAAATTTGCCATGACACGAAACGATGCCATCATCACCAAAGCCAAATCCACCGTCGCCGCGCTTCGGTCTGCTATCGCTACGGAGCGGCAAAAAAATATCCTCAAAGGGCAATTTACGGATATCAACGGCAGTACGGCCAAAGGATTACTCGAGTACGGTCTCCCGAGTGATTGGAGTCTATCGGGTGATGTCTTCACCTATACGGCTCCGGATGGATCGACCTGTGCCTTCAAGGTGGAGCACAATCGGCTCGACAAGGATACAAGCAACTGCCATGTGTCGGAGATGGATGATTTGTAGCGTTTCTGGATACGCCGTACCATCTTGAACTACTACGAGATCGCACTTCTACGGTCGTCAGCTCCCGTGTTGAGCTATGCCTCACCACAACCACTTGGTATTGGTACGGTGCTTTCGGTACCCCTGAAAAGTACCGCAAAAGATGCTGTCATCCTCTCTGAGGTAGAGAAGCCAGCGTTTGAGACTGCTGAGATCCTCTCGGTGACGGATCGATGCTACTCTCCCGAGCAAATGGCTATTGCTAAGTTTATCTCAGAATACTACTTCTCTTCATTTTCCGAAGCGATCTCGTTGTTTATTCCGTTTCGGAATCAACAAATGAGGAATGGGGAATTAGGAGTGAGGCGTGACGATGTGCAGTGCTCCGCGATGCCGATATCAATACATTCTACCCCCTCCAGCCCCCCTACATTGTCCCCCGAGCAACATCACGCGTATACCCAACTTCTCCCAAAAGACAAAGCCCTTCTATTTGGTGTGACGGGTTCGGGTAAGACAGAAATTTTTATTTCGCTCATGTTTGCAATGTTGGAAGGGGGTCAAACCTCCATTTTCCTCATGCCTGAAATATCCCTCACCCCTCAGATGGAGAAGCGACTCAAAGCCTACTTTGGCGATACCGTGGCGATGTGGCATTCGAAAATCACCAAGAAGAAAAAAGAGCAGATCCTCGAAGGGATTGACTCGGGGCGGATACGGATCATCGCGGGGGCACGCTCGGCACTGTTTACTCCGATGCCCGATGTGGGGCTTATCATTGTGGATGAAGAGCACGACGACAGCTACAAAGCGATGACCCGGCCGCGCTACCATGCTCGTGATGTGGCACTGCTCATGGGGCAGAGGCTGGGAGCTCGCGTGGTGTTGGCTTCGGCGACCCCCTCGACTGGGAGTTACCACAAGCTCGACGTCGTCAAGGTTGATCGTCCGTATGTTCAAACCCGCAAGCGGTACCGATTTGTCTCTGGGCAGGGGTTGACATCGACCATGATCCAAGCCATCGAGGCCAACTACACCTCAGGAAATCAATCGCTCGTCTTTCTCCCCACACGGGGCAATTTCAAATACCTCACCTGCCCCAATTGTGGGACGACACACATGTGCCCTTTTTGCTCAGTCGGAATGACACTCCATCGCAAAGGGCGGCACCTCAAATGCCACTATTGCAACTACACCGAACCGATCCGTGAGCGTTGTTTGGCGTGTGGATACGCGCCGCTGAGCAGTGAGCGGATGGGGACCGTGGAGGCGATCGAGCAGCTTGAGGAAGCGATCCCCGGTATTCAGATCGAACAATTTGACACCGACAGCATCACGACCGCGACCAAACTCAAACAGGCACTGAAGCGTTTTGAATCCGGTGAGAGTCAGGTACTCCTCGGTACCCAGATGCTCTCCAAAGGGCACGACTATGCCAACATCACCCTGAGTGTCATTCTCGGGCTGGACTACATCAGTGGAATGGCGGATTATCGGGCACGTGAGCGGGCGATGAGCCTGCTGTTTCAGATCGCCGGGCGCAGTGGACGTGCCAAAGAAGCCGATGTGATCGTCCAGACGGGCAATCCAGATTCGTATCGACCTTATCTTGGCGATTATGAAATATTTTTGACAGACGAGCTTGCGTTCCTCAAAGCAGCGGGGTATCCCCCCTTCTCGTCACTGGCGCGTATCCTCATCGCCCACAAAGACGAAGCCAAAGCCGCCAAAATCACCCTCGATACCGTGACGAAACTCAAAACCTTCCCTGAGATCGAGATCGTAGGGAGTGGCAAAGCACCGATAGAACGTATCGCCAATCGATACCGATTCACCATTCTACTTAGGTCAAAAAACAGAGTACCCTTGTTGAAGGCTCTGCATGCGGTGAAGGGTCGTGAGATCGAGATCGATATGGATCCAGTGGAATTTTCGTGAGAAAATTCCAAGTGAATAATTAATAGTGAATAGTGAATAGTTATGGTATGCTTTTTATTCTAAAAAGCTTTAATTGATTGGAGTAGATTTGTGAGTGTTTTGGTCGATAAAAGTTATGCTTTTGCTATTCGGACTGTCAATATGAATCGCTACCTTCTTGAGACAAAAAGAGAATATGTACTCAGTAAACAATTGTTGCGTTCCGGTACGGCAATAGGAGCTTTGGTGTCTGAAGCTCAATATGCACAGTCCAAAGCAGACTTTGTTAACAAACTCCACATTGCCCTTAAAGAAGCAAATGAAAGCAAATATTGGATACGATTGCTTCACGATACAGATTACATCACACGAGAAATGTACGAGAGTATTCTACCCGACATAGAGGCACTCATCAAAATGCTCACAAGCAGCATCAATACCACAAAAGAGAGGACACCATGAGTTTTAATAAAAAGCACACGCAGTGTGTAAACCGAAACTATTCACTATTCACTATTCACTATTCACTGATAACACCAGAGGTGTTATCATGAAACCAAGAGTTCCTACCAAAAAAATCTACGTCGGGGATGTCGCTGTCGGGGGGGATGCCCCCATCTCAGTGCAGTCGATGACCTACAGCAATACCCACGATGTCGAGGCAACGGTCGCGCAGATCAATCGGCTCCATTTTGCCGGGGCGGATATCGTGCGAGTGGCGGTACCGGATATGGAAGATGCCCTCGCCCTCCAAGCGATCAAAGCGCAGGTGAGTCTGCCGATCATTGCCGACATTCACTTCAACTACCGTCTGGCACTCGAAGCGGCCAAATGGGTGGATGGGATCCGGTTTAATCCGGGGAACATCGGGGAGAAGAGTCGTATCAAGGAGATTGTCAAGGCGTGTCGTGAGCGTAATCTTCCGATTCGTGTCGGGGTCAATTCTGGCTCGCTGGAAAAAGAGTTTGACCAGAAATACGGCCCCACAGCCGAAGGGATGGTCGCCAGTGCCGAGTACAACATCAAATATCTCGAAGATCTCGGTTTTACCGACATCAAAGTCTCCCTCAAGGCCAGTGATGTCGAGCGCACTGTCGATGCCTACCGGATGCTCCGCCCCAAAGTCCCCTATCCGTTTCATCTCGGTGTGACCGAAGCGGGCACTGTGTTTCACGCGACGGTCAAATCGGCCATCGGACTGGGGACACTGCTGCTCGATGGGATCGGGGATACGATGCGGGTCTCGATCACCGGAGAGCTCGAAGAGGAGATCAAAGTGGGGAAAGCGATCCTCAAAGACTCCGGCAGGGTCAAAGATGGGCTCAACATCATCTCTTGCCCCACCTGCGGTCGGATCGAAGCCGATCTGGTGAGTGCCGTGGCCGAAGTCGAACGCCGCACCGCCCACATCACCGCCCCCATGGATGTCTCCGTCATGGGCTGTGTGGTCAACGCCATCGGCGAAGCCAAACATGCCGATGTCGCCATCGCGTTTGGCAGAGGTCAAGGGCTCATCATGGTCAAAGGGGAAGTGGTTGAGAAGCTCCCGGAAGATCAGTTGGTTGATCGATTTGTAGAAGAGGTGGAGAAAATGGCGGAGACGTATGAGTGAATAATTAATAATGAATAGTGAATAGTTGTGGTATGCTTTTCTTTCGAAAAGCTTTCATTGAAAGGGATAGGGAATGAATCAAATGTTTCAGTTTAAAATAATAGCATTGCGTAGCAATGCAAACCGAAACTATTCACTATTCACTATTCACTATTCACCCAAAACTCCCAAGGAGTTTTGATATGGAAAATCTGTATAACCTCAACGTCGAACGTGCGGTGCTCTCGGCGATCTTGTTTGATCCGCAGATTGTGGAAGATGTCGCTTCGCGGCTGAAGCCGGAGGATTTTTATCTGCCGTTTCATCAGCATGTCTTTGCTTCGATGGAAGGGCTTGCGCTTGAAGAGAAGCCAATTGATGAAGAGTTCTTGCGCAAAAAACTTCTCAAGATTGGTAAATTTGATGAGGTGGCGATGGTCGATATCCTCTCGGCCAACCCCATCACCAATACCAAAGCCTATATCGGAGAGATCAAGGCCAAGGCCAACAAACGTGCGCTGGTAACTCTGGCGACTGAGATCAAAAAAGTGACCATCGAAGATGATCTCGAAGCCGATGACGTGATGAACCTCGTCGAGCGCAAGCTCTACCAGATCACCCAGGAGAGTACCTCGGAAGATTTTCGGGAATCGGATGAAGTGACCGTGGCCATGATGGAGGAGATCAATCGTCTCAAAGCGATGGGCAACTCCAAACTTATCGGGGTTGACACCGGCTTCCGCAACCTCAACGATCGCACGAGTGGTTTCGGCAAGGGGGATCTCGTCATTGTTGCCGCCAGACCGGCAATGGGGAAAACAGCTCTGGTGCTCAACATGGCACTGCGTGCGGTCGAGCGCAATGAAGGGGTGGCATTTTTTTCCCTTGAGATGCCTGCAGAGCAGCTGATGCTACGGATGCTCTCCGCCAAGACCTCTATCCCGCTCCAAGCCCTGCGTGTCGGGGATTTGCGGGATGAGCAGTGGACGCAGTTGAGTGCAGCGGTGGATGAGATGAGTCGGCGGAAACTGTTTGTCGATGACGGCGGCTATGCGACGATCCACCATGTCCGGAGCAAACTGCGCAAGCTCAAATCCCGCCACCCTGAGATCTCCATGGCGATCATTGATTATCTCCAGCTGATGAGTGGGGAGGGGGGACGCGAAGGACGGCAGCAAGAGATCTCGGAGATTTCACGCGGGCTCAAACAGCTGGCGCGGGAGCTCCAGATGCCCATCATCGCCCTCTCACAGCTCAACCGTGGGGTCGAGAGTCGGGACAACAAACGCCCGATGCTCTCGGATCTGCGGGAGTCTGGTGCCATCGAGCAGGATGCCGACATCATCCTCTTTGTGTATCGGGACGATGTGTACCGGGAAGCGCAAGAAAAAGAGCGGGAGATGAAAGCCAAAGCCGAGGGGAAAGAGTTTCAATCGACATTCCAGAAAAAACTCGAAGAGGATACCGAACTCATCATCGGTAAGCAGCGGAATGGCCCCACCGGCACCGTAGAGCTGGTGTTCCAGAAGCGATACACCCGCTTCGTCGATGCAGACAAAGGGGGTGCCGCCCCGTTTGAAGTGGTCTATGAAGAGGGGAACATCGATATGAGCGAAGGGAACTTCGAGATACCGACGATTTGAGAGTGATGAATTTGGGTATTGACTTGCTGGGGGAATGCCTTAGGGGGGTGTGTGGTTTTTGAAAAGCCAAAACTTTTTGTAACCCAACGAGAATTTTTTATTGCGATGCTTCTCCTGGCGCTTGTGATAGCGGTGCGGTTGGGATGGATCTACCGTGACTACCGCTCTTTTGTCTCTCAGCCGTTTATATACACCCATGCCAGGATCGTCTTGACCTATCCCAAGACACGACACGGACGAACCTATGCGGTTCTTAAGCTGCGCGACGATCATGGATGTTTGATCTACACCACAGCGTACCGCCAAGATTACCGTCGGGGGATGCGCCTGTATGTGCAGCTGCTTCCGGGGGCAAAGATTGGCTTTGGGGATTATCTCGGCGGGATGTACTGCAAGAGCCGGATCGTGCGGGTGGAGGGGCAGGAGACCGGTGTGCGTTCCCGTCTGGAACGATGGGTCGCCCGTCAGCACACCCTCCCTACAATGCAGGCATTTTACAACGGTATCTTCTGGGCAAGTCCCATTCCCAAGGATCTGCGGGAACCGATCGCGCGGCTGGGGGTGAGCCATCTCGTAGCCTTGAGTGGGTTTCATCTCGGGATTCTCTGGGGCGTGCTCTACGGGATGCTGCTTTGGATCTATCGGCCGATGCAGCAGCGCTACTTTCCGTGGCGGCTCGATCTGACTGATGTGGGGATGGCCGTGATGGTTTTGCTCGGCCTCTATCTCTGGGTGACGGATTTTCCCCCATCGTTGGTGCGTTCGTATGCGATGCTCCTTGTGGGCTGGGGGATGGTGTTAATGGGGATTGAGCTGATGAGCTTTGAGTTTCTGGCGACCATTACGGCTGCGCTGCTGGCATTGTTTCCTCCCCTGATTGTTTCACTTGGGTTTTGGTTGTCGATCATCGGGGTTTTTTACATTTTTCTTGTCTTGTCCCATTGTCAAGAGAGGGCACGCAATGTCATCGCTACGGTGTGCATCCCGGTTGGGATTTTTCTCCTGATGCAGCCGTTGGTGCACGGTATCTTTGGGGTGACAACTGCTTGGCAATTGGTGTCACCCCTCTTGTCATTGGGGTTTATCGTTTTTTACCCGCTGTCGATGGTGTTGCATCTTGTCGGCTACGGAGGTATCTTGGATGGGATGCTGACGGCACTATTCTCTCTTCCACAGTCAAGCAGTGAACAGGTGTTACCGTGGTGGAGCGTGCTCGGATACGTCCTCTTCTCACTGGCTGCGATCTGGTATCGGTGGGCGATGGGGGTCGTACTGGGGATAGCGATAGGGTATGCGGTGTATCTGTTTGGGTGAGAGGTGGGGCTACATCGCCTCCACTTCCCCCTCCTGATCCAGCAGATAACACAGGCGCATCCCGTGCAAGAAAATAGCCCATGAAATGTAGATCCAGAGGAAGAAGAAGAGTAATGTACTCAACCCACCGTAAATGCTGGTATAGGTGTGGTTGTGGAGCGCGTAGAAGAGGAAGGCACTTTTGGCGAGGTACCAGATGAGGGAGGAGATAAATGAACTCACCAGCGCAACGGTGGGTCGGATTTTCTCCTTGGGGGAGAGTTGATACGTGATGTAAAAGAGCCCCCAAATGATCAGGAATGGGAGGAAGATGGCGAAGTGAAGTCCGGCGTTGACCGGAGAGGCTTCAATCAGCGTACTGATCCAGAATGAACCGGTGGTGAGCAGCGGAACGAGCAGGACCAGGATGGCGTAGGTGCGTAACGCTCCGATGAGGGTACGGGGGGTAGAGTCGAAGATGTCGTTGACCACGTGATCGTAATCCCGGAAAAACATCACCGCAGCAAACAGCACATACCCGATCCCCATCAACCCCATTTTTCCTGCATTGTCAACAAATGTGTCAATGTGATTCATGATGATTTTGGAGTTGGTGGGGAGGAAGTTTTGTGCCATGAGATCGTGGATCTGGGCATAAACGTCATCGAAAATGGGCAGATACGTCAAGGTGGAGAGGATGATCACCAGCAGGGGAATGATGAAGAAAAGGGTGCTCCAGCTCATACTGGCCGCATAAAACCCCAACCGCTCGTCGAAGAGGTCCTTGAAGAAGTCCCGTATAAAGACATAGTAGGTGCGGAGGAGCTTGTGCATGGTACGACCTTTTGAGAGACTCCCGCTAATCCGGCAAGCCCATTTTGCCAGGATTGAGGATGTTGTTGGGATCAAATGTGTGCTTGAGCTCACGAAAAAGTTGCAGCTCGGCTGGGCTAAAGGCGATTCCCATGAATTCGGCTTTGCTCAGTCCGATGCCGTGCTCACCGCTGAGGGTGCCACCCATATCGATCACCAATTGGAAGATTTCCCGGATCGCTTGGTGGCCGTTGGCCAGCTGTTCCGGATCACTGCCATCGAGCATCACATTGACATGGATGTTGCCATCGCCTGCATGGCCGAAGCACGGAACCTTGAGTCCGTAGGTGTCGCCGATCTTGTAAATCTCCTTCAACGCTTCGGGAAGCTTGCTCCGGGGGACAGAGATGTCTTCATTGAGTTTCTTGGTGCCATAGAGGGTGACCGAGGGGGAGGCGTTGCGTCGGGCATCCCACAGGCGATTCCGCTCCGTCACATCTTGGGCGACTCGAAACTCCTGGGCCCCGTTTGCCCGAAACGACTCTTCGAGGATCTTGAGCTGGAAGGCGACCTCTTCGGGGACGTTGCCATCGACATCACCGATCAGCAATGCTCCGGCATCTTCGGGGAGTTCGATCCCAATCTTCTCTTTGACCGCATGCACCACCAAGCTATCGAGAAACTCCATGGCGACGGGATTGGCACCGCTGGCAAGGGATTTGAAGACCGCATGCATCGCATCCTCGACGGAGGGGAAGATGCCCATGTAGGATTGGGTAAATTTGGGTTTGGGGATGAGTTTGAGGGTGATTTCGGTGATGACAGCCAGTGTCCCCTCTGAGGCGATCAGGATCCCCGCAATGTTGTAGCCGGCAACATCCTTGATGGTGTGTTTCCCTGCGCGGATCACGTCGCCGTTGGTGCGTACCGCCCGCAACGCCATGACGTAGTCCTTGGTGAGACCGTATTTGGCGGCCCGCATCCCCCCAGCGTTTTCACTCACATTTCCCCCGAGGGTTGAGTACTCTTCGCTGGCGGGATCGGGGGGATAAAAGAGCCCGAGAGCTTCGACGTGGCGCTGGAGGTCTTTGTTGACGACGCCGGGCTGAACGGTGGCGAGCATGTTTTCCATGTCCACATGGAGGATGCGGTTCATGTGCTTCTCCATGGCGAGGATGATGCCACCGTTTTTGGGGAGGGCACCCCCGGTAAAGCCACTCCCAGCACCCCGAGCCGTGATGGCGATCTTGTGGGCGTTGCAATAGGTGAGGACGCGACGCACATCGTCTTCGTGACGGGGGAAGATCACCGCCTCAGGACGATAGTGCGTGCGGGTGGCATCGTAGCTGTAGGCGCGGAGATGCGCGGTATCGGTGTAGAGATTGTCGGTGCCGACGATGGCGTGCAGGGCTTCGGTGTGTCGGGTCTCCATGAAGATATGCCTTCTGTTGGTATCCGATGATTATACCCCCAAAAGATAAAACCCTACTTGGGGGCTCCCCTTTTTGGGTATAATGCGCACAAACAGAGGGGGAGCAGTATCGGCACCGTACGGATCCCCCTTGATGAAGCGAGGTCACAAGGAGAGCACCATGGCTGAGACAATCCATCTGGAAGAGGGGAAAGCATTGCTCGGGCACCTCATCGAGCATCCTGAAGCGTTTGAGCACCACCATGCCAATGAGCTGGCGAAGATTTTGCGACACGTGTATCACGAGGAGAGTCCGGAACGCTTCATGGGATACCTGCTGAACATCCCCGAAGAGTACCTCGGGGATGTTCTCTTGGAGCTCCCGGAGAATCTCAAGGACGAAGCCCTCTCCGCCCTCTCGGTCCCCACACTGGTGGATGTCGTCGATGAATTGGATTCGGACGATGCCGCCGACCTGATGCAGGACATCGAAGAGATCGATGAAGCCAAAGAGCAGGAGATCCTCTCCAACCTCGATGACGAAGACGTCGAAGAGATTGAACGGCTCAAAACCTACGAGGATGATGAGGCGGGATCGTTGATGCAGACCGAGCTTTTTCGTGCAGAGCTGGATGAGCCGATCGACGTGGCGATTGCACGCCTGCGCCGCCTAAAAGGTGACGGAGAATTGGACAATGTCTACCAAGTATTTATCGTAGATAAGTTTGGATTCCTCATCGGAGCTGTGTCGTTTGAGGAGTTGATTACGTTTGAATTCGAGAGGACGTTTCGTGAGTATTTTGACGAGAGTCATAAAATGGTTCAGTCCCTCCAGGCAAAAGATCCGATCGATGATGTGATACAACGCTTTGAGGATTACGATCTGGTGGTACTGCCCGTGACGGACAGTCATGGCAAGCTCATCGGGCGGATCACGTCGGATGATATGTACGACATCATCGAAGACCGTGCCACCGAGCAGATGTACAAAATGGCGGGGGTCAATGAAGAGGCCGAAGAGGATCGGGACATCAAGGCGATCATCCAGAAGCGTGCCATATGGCTGGGGGTCAATCTCTTGACCGCCATCCTCGCCTCCTCGGTGATCGGGTTTTTTGATGCGACGATTCAGGCGTATGTGGCACTGGCGGTACTGATGCCGATCGTCGCCTCGATGGGAGGCAACGCGGGGACACAATCGCTGACCATCATGGTGCGCCAGATTGCTCTGGGAGAGCTGAGCTGGCAAGAGGCCAAAGGGGCGATCCGGCAGGAGGTGCTGGTCTCTGCGTTCAACGGGGTGATTTTTGCACTGGCGATGGGGGTCATCACCTTGTTGTGGTTCCATGACGTACGCTTGGGGGTGGTGATTGGTCTGGCGATGATCATCACCCTCCTCTTTGCCGGATTTTTCGGTGCGGTCATCCCTCTGGGACTCAAGCGTGCCGGGGTCGATCCCGCCGTAGCCAGCTCCGTCTTGCTGACCACGGTGACCGATGTGATGGGCTTCTTCGCTTTCCTCGGATTGGCCAAAATTATTTTGATATAGGAGCGACAATGATTGAAAATTTTACACTGCACCCACTTGAAAATCCGGTATATGTGCAGGCAAGCTTGGCGACGTATGAGCAGGATGGTATCGCCAAAGATTGGGAAGTGGTCGATGCCCATGATAGTGTAGCAATCCTCATCTGGCACCGCGAGCACGATGCCTTTGTCCTCGTCAAACAATTCCGCCCGGCCGTATACCTCAACAACCAAGATGGGATGACGGTCGAGCTGTGTGCAGGCTTGGTGGACAAGGAAGGCTTGAGTCTGGAGGAGATCGCCAGAGAAGAGATCCTCGAAGAGTGCGGCTACGATGTGCCCCTCAGGACGATCGAGAGGGTGAGTGCTTTTCATACGTCTGTTGGATTTGCAGGGAGTCGGCAGACCCTCTATTATGCTGAAGTGACGGAGGCGATGCGCATCGGAGAGGGGGGCGGGATCGATCAAGAGCAGATCGAGGTGCTGGAGCTCCCCACCGCCGAAGCAGAGGCATTCATCTCTGATGAATCCGTCGCCAAGACCCCGGGACTGATGTTTGCTTTTCTGTGGTGGAGGCAACGGAAGGATGCGTAGTGTGCGCTACCGATCCTCTTTGGCTTGGGTGTAGGCTGCGTAGTAGGTGTCGCCATCACTGAAGCTATTGACCGTCAGCTTGGAAAATGTTTCGAGATACTCCCAAAATGTTTCGACGAGTTCGGGATCGACGTGGGAGGCTTTGGCTCGGAGCGCATCGCGCATGGTGCCGAGCCACTCGATGCGGGATTTTTCGGTGATCGAGAAGTCATCGTGTACCCGAATCATGTATTCGTTGAGATCCATCCCCTGAGCTTCATCTTCATAGACTTTCGGCCCACCACAAATCTGGATGAAAAATTGGCTGTTCTTGACTTTGATTTCGTCAAACTCGGCTTCATCCTGGGGGAAGAAATGGGCAATGTCACTCTCATAAATGAGATCATAAAAGTGATACATCAGGGCACGCATCCCCTCTTCGCCCCCGATTGCTTCATAAAAAGCGTGGGGAGGGTTGCGGAAGTGGACAATTTCGCCTTTGGTGACGGGGGTAATGTTGAGCGACATGGTGGGTATTCCTTATGTGTAAAATAATGACAGAGTATAGCAAAAAAACTATTCGTCACAAAATCGATGCCCGATGCAATCGTATGCCTCGATACGCCGATCGCGAAAAAATGGCCAGATATCTCGCACTTCCCGGGTACGCTCAAGATCGACATCGACCCAGAGGATCGTTTCCGTTTCGGTCGTGGCCTGAGCGAGCATCTCCCCCTGTGCCCCGCAGGCAAAACTGCTCCCCCAGAAGCGGATCCCTTCCAGCGCCCCGCTTGGATCGGGCTCAAACCCCACGCGATTGCAGCTAAGCACTGGGATACCGTTGGCGATGGCGTGGCTCCGCTGGATGGTGATCCAGCTCTCACGCTGTCGCTGCTTCTCCGCATCGGTATCGCTGTCAAACCATCCGATCGCGGTGGGGTAGATGAGGATCTCCGCCCCTTTGAGTGCCATGATCCGTGCCGCTTCGGGGTACCACTGATCCCAGCACACCATCACGCCAAGTCTCCCCACAGAAGTATCAATCGGCTCAAAGCCCGTATCACCAGGTGTGAAATAAAACTTTTCGTAAAAACCTGGATCATCGGGGATATGCATCTTGCGGTATTTTCCAGCGACCGATCCATCACAGTCAAACACTACGGCGGTATTGTGATAGAGACCCGGAGCCCGGGCTTCAAACAAAGAGGTGATCAGCACGACCCCATTGTGTCGGGCGACGGAGCTCCAATACTGGACATCGCGCTCAAAGTCTTGGGCATACACGAAAGAGTCGGTAGATTCACTTTGGCAAAAATATTCGCTTTGGTGCAATTCGTGCAGCACCACCAAAGCCGCCCCTTGACGCGAAGCCTCTTCGATGGCATGCGTGGTGGCTTGTACCATCCTCTCTTTGTGAGGATGGGCTGTGTATGCATGCTGGATCAGGGCTGTTTTTATTGTGGAGATAGGATACCCCTTAGCGAAAATTAATCATGATTTATGTACCATATCGTTCAAAATCAAAATTCTGTTGTGGCCGTAACATTTACAATCCACTTTTATCCTCGTTTTTTCTGATTTTATTGCAAACCATTTTCAAAGGACAGTGCCATGTTAGCACAGACATACTCAAAGACCACTTTTCTGCTTGTGCCATTGTTGGCATCTTTTCTGTTTACGGGATGCGACGATGTTTACGTGGACAACCAGCAGAGTAATGGAGGGAATGCCACCTTGGACTCTGTCTACAAATATGGTACACGCTCTTCGAACTTCACCATGAAGGAGGTTGCCGATTCCTCTGTCACAGTGTATGTCTCTGAAGCTCAGAAGCAACGCTTCCTCGACCTGGTCAACGCCGCACGTGCCGAAGTCCAAGACTGCGGTACCCGAGGTGTTTTTGGATCGGCTCCGGCACTGAGATGGAGCAACCGACTGGCCAGTGCTGCGTATGAACACAGCAATGACATGGCGCAAAGCAACTGGTTTTCACATGAAGGGTCCGGGACAGCCTCTGATGTGACGAGTCAAACATACCATTTGGGGCGACGCAGTGAGTTCTATGAGCGGATCCAAGCGCAGGGATACACGAAATATTACAAAGCCGGAGAAAACCTTGCAGCAGGATACCTCACCGCTCACGAGGCGGTCGATGCCCTACTGGCCAGTGACGGTCACTGTGCCAATCTGATGGATCCTGCGTACACAGAGATGGGGATGGCTGTTGTCGAAAAAGAGGGGACAGAGTTTGGTCTCTACTGGTCACAAGAGTTTGCATCCCCTGCCGACAAGACAGCGATACAAGAGTAAGGGGTACCCCTATCATTAGGGCATCCCCGCAACATCTCCTGTCTATGTCCTTGTTCATAGTGCATTCTCTTTCATAATTTTGTCACGATTGTTACGAATCAGATTTTGAACTCCCCCATTTTTGTCGTTCACTCCAGCAATTTCGGCAAACTCTCTCCATCTTGCCGTGGCTTCCCGTACTTCATCGAGGATGGCGGAGCCTTTTTTGATCCCGTGTTTTTTTGCCAGTGCCGAGAGATGTTCGGCGGTTGGGTTCTTTCCTTCTCCCAGATACATCGTACTGTGTTCTCCTCCCGGGCCAAAGGAGAAGGTGATGTCATACGCAGGTGAGAGTCGCCATACGCCTTGCTCATCCATGAGAAAAGAGAAGTTTTTGGCATGGTCATCCCGGTTGTGTGCCAAGAGGTTGAAGCACGCCAGCCGGAACATCTTTTCGACGTCTACCATGTTTTTGGTCAGGTGGAGCGTGAGCCGTAACAGATCGTCATAGTCGAGGGCAGGCAACCGGAAGTCACTGTGCGTCATCCCCGCGACGGTATGCATATGTACCCGGCTGTCTCCCGCTCGGTCAAATCGCTCTACGGCGAAGTATCGTCCTTTTTTACCCTCCAGCAAAACCGTACGAGGCATCTCCAGCCCGGCTTCTCTCGCCATGAGTGAGTAGGCATATTCTATCGCCCCTGCCTCCCGGCCATCTTGTGAGGAGGCGAACTTGACCATGTAGTGAGAAAAGCCCTCTTTTAGCCTCTGCCTGCCATGCACGATCTGTGTATGATCCGCATTCATCTGTACCAGCACTTTAGGCCGAGCCCCTCCCGAAGACCCTCCAAGAGCCAGAAGCTCATCCACCATCTCATCCGATCTCCCCTCCAGGATCTCCCCTGAACGCTCAGCCAGATCATCCAGCACGATTGCATCCAATGCCAAATCTTCCACATTTTGTGCAGGCTCATAACGCAAAGCCCCCATACCGTGATTGCCCACATAAGCCAATCGATCCAACGGAGTCAAAGCATTGGGATTCACCCCCAACCGCACCAAATGCCTGTCCATCAGCAACCGCCCCCATTCATCCGGCAATGAA
>WFMQ01000020.1 GCA_015488995.1 Nitratifractor sp.
GGACTTCAGTCCCATTAAACAGACAAGAGTTACGTCCACGCACAAAAGATACGCTTTCGCGTTGGTTGGGCTGAAGTCCAAGCCCCTTTTTTCTACCCTCTGCCTTCTGCTTTCCCATGCACCTGCAACGCCACCTCTGCCATCCCCGCCTTGGTGATCGGACGGCGCATCAGCTGGTACGATGAGACGGCGAGGGTCTGGTGGACGAAGGGGGCGTAGTCCCCATCCAGCTCCTGACTCAGTCGGTGGAGCGCATGGGTGATCATCGCAGCTGGTGAGGGGAAGGGGGTATCGACGAAGACGGTCGGATCGTTCCATTCTCCATCCCCCACTGCCCAAAATCCCCGATCATAAAAGCGTCGGATCGCCGCACCGGCTATCTCCCCAGCGGTGGCGAGGAAGTGCTCATTTTGGGTCAGGTCGTAGGCGGCAAGCAACGCCAGCGACAACGCCGCATAATCGACCAGATAGGTGGTCGTATCGGGTGTGCCAAGCTGATGGCGAAGTTGAAATCCTGAGAGCATCGTCTCCATCAGCTGGTGGAGGAGCTCCAGCGCATCGGGGCGGAAGCGTTCTTCGGATTGCGCCGCGATGAGGAGCGTGGCCGCCATCAGAGCATTGGGAGCCGTGAAGATACGCCGATCCTCCTCCCCGTCGATCACCCCATGGTAGCACAAGCCACTCTCAGCGTCTCTCATCGAGTGGAGTGCCCACTCCCCGATCCCATACGCCGCATCTCGGTAATGGGGGGTCGCAGCGTTGATGTGCCGATCCGTCCGCAGCAGGACACGGGCAAAGAGGGCATTTTCGGCCAGACTTTTCCGCTTTTGGGGGATCTGCCACGCCGCATCGAGTGTGCAGCAGTAGAAGCCTCCAGCCTCCCCATCCCGGATCGGTGCCTCCAACATGGTATCGAGTGTGTGACGGAGCGAATGGAGTGGCTCCACCTCCCCAGTATAGGTGTCCAACGCCAACGCCGTCATGAGAAGGGCCGCATGATGATGCTTCGGTGTCTCTCCGTAGCCTCCATGCTCCGCATCATACACCTCGAGGATCTGTCGGTGCAGAACCGTCGAGAGTGTCTTCGGATCGATCTGCGTCGCGTCGAGGCTCTGGCGGGGTCGCAGTTGGGCCAGCGCTTCTCGCCCCTTCTGAGCAAACGCTTCTGGATCATCCGCATACTTCCTCGCCACGAGGTCGAGCAGCGTCTCCAGCCCCATCATCCCATCTCGGGCTTCACGGGGGACATAGGCCGCTACATACAGCGGCGTACGATCGGGGTCGAGGAAGAGGCTCAGTGGCCACCCCTCTTCCTTGCCCAGCATGAGACCAAATACCCGCTGAAAATGGCGATCGATATCGGGGTGTTCATCCCGATCGACCCGAATGGGGACAAACCGCGCATGGATCATCGTGAGGATCTTCGGATCGGTGAAACTCTCCTCCTCCATCTGCTCACACGCCCGACATCCTCGGTAGGTGATCCAGAGGAAGAGGGGTTTGCCCCCCTCTCGTGCCTCAGACAGTGCCGTCTCTCCCCACTCCCGCCATGCGATCTGCTCCATTGTTTGCCTCTCATTAATATCTCTACGTTATAGTTCTGCACAACTTTACACTATGCAAGCTTGCAAGAAGGACACACACAATGAGAATACGATCTTTTTGGGTATATGTTACCCTATTCTTGACACTTTGGTCGCCGGCATCGGCGGGTTTTGGCGCGATCGATGGTTTGCCCCAACAGAGCTTCCTCGATCCCAAAGATGCCTTCAGAGCCGTCGCCAAGGTCGAAGACGATACCCTCAAGACCGCCATCATCCTCGGCGACAAGATCCACGCCTACACCAAAGATCTCCACTATGTCATCACGCAGCCCAAAAAAGTGGAACTCACGATCCAAAAGCCCGATCCAGTGACCATCGAAGGGGATGAAAATACCGTCTTTTATGGGACGCAGACCATCGATGTACCCCTGAAACAATTGCGGGACAAAGGGATCAGCGGGACATTTACCCTCGCGATCCACATGGCCGGGTGTTCCGATGCTGGGATCTGTTACAATCCCCAGACGCGCACCTTCACTCTCGCCATGCCCGCTGCTCCCAAACTCAGCGAAGAGGATGCTGCCGAACAGCAGCAGCTCAAAGAACTCGCCGAGGAGGAAGCCCAAGAGAAGGCGGCCGAAAACGCCAAGGAAAAAGCAGCCCAAGCTGAGACCGCTGCCCCCAGCCAACAGGACAAACACCCCCAAACCTCCTCCGCCTCTCCACGCCAGGCATCTCACGCTACCCCCCCTACTGATGAAGGGCTCTTCGCCAAAATCACCCGCCTCACCAAGGAGGGTAACGTCGCCAAAATTGCCGATGTCCTGACCCACGAAAGTTCCTTTTTTATCCTCTTTCTCTTTTTCATATTTGGTCTACTGCTTGCATTGACTCCTTGCATCTTCCCGATGATCCCGATCCTCAGCTCCATCATCGTCTCACAGGCTAACAAAAACAAAGCCGTCGACACCTCCCCCTCCAAGTGGCAGGGCTTCTTCATCTCGCTGGTCTATGTCCTTGCGATGGCGTTGACCTACACCATCGTCGGGGTCATCGCAGGGCTTGCCGGGGCCGATATCCAGGCGGCGTTTGCCAAGCCATGGGTGATCGTCCTCTTCTCCTTTGTGTTTGTGGCCTTGGCGTTTTCCCTCTTTGGCTACTACGAGATCGGCCTCCCCGCTTCATGGCAATCCAAACTCACCAAAGTGAGTGACAATGCTCAGGGCAAAGGGGGGATGCTCGGCACCGCCGTCATGGGTGCCCTCTCCGCCCTCATCGTCGGCCCCTGCGTCGCGCCACCACTCGGAGGGGCGATCCTCTTCATCTCTCAGAGCGGCGATGCATGGCTGGGGGGCTGGGCGCTGTTTGTCATGAGCATCGGGATGGGGATGCCGCTGCTCCTCGTGGGGATCGGTGCGGGTAAATTCATGCCCCGGCCCGGTGGCTGGATGACCCGCGTCTCGGAGATCTTCGGTGTCCTGATGCTGGCGATGGCGCTCTACATGATGCGTAGCCTGCTGAGTGAGGGGATGATGATGCTCTTGAGTGCCCTGCTCCTGATGGGCACCGCCCTCTACATGAACCCCTTTGATACGGGTTCATCCAAAGGGGCTTGGCGTCTGATCAAACTCTTCGCCCTCACCCTCCTCTTCTACGGTGCCCTCCTCTTCATCGGCTGGGTGAGCGGCTCCACCTCCCTCATCCACCCCCTCGACCATCTCAAGGGCGGCAGTGCCACCGCCACAGCCGTCGCCAAGAAGCCAGTCGATCGCGCCACCCGTCAGGGCTACTCCTATGCCCGTCTGATGCGAGAGGTCAAAGCCGCTGGCAAACCGGTCATGGTGGACATCGGCAAAGCCAACTGCGCGGCGTGCACCGAGCTCGAAGAGATCACCTTCCCCGATCCCGCTGTCCAAGCAGCCCTCAAGCGATTCCAATTTATCCAAATCGACATCACAAAATACACCGACGATGATGACAAGCTTCTCAAGAAGTTTCATCTCTTCGGAGCCCCCAATCTCCTCTTCTTTGACAGCAAAGGCAACCCGTTGCCTGAGAAATTCCTGACTGGATTTGTCAAGCCAGAGAAACTGGCGGAGCATCTCAAAACTATTCAATGACCCGTAGGGGCAGACCCATGTGTCTGCCCAGTGTATCAAGGGCTGAGACTTCAGTCCCACAGAATGGCAAAATATCTATTTGCCGTATTGAGAATTTTAAGCTATAATCAAGTTGAACTTTTAGAAAGGTACGACCATGCAAATAGCTGTAAATTTCCAAAACGACACCATCGCCCAAAAAGTCATATGGATGCTTGATCGCTTCAAAGACGATGGTGTGGAGGTTATTACACTTGATGACAGCGATGAAATGATCGTCAAGAATTTTAGGGAAGGACTTGACGAGCTGAAAGAGATTCACAAAGGAAACATCCAAACACGAGCTGCGCATGAGTTTCTGCATGCGCTATGAGATTGTCACTATTCCTCGTTTTGAGAAAGATGCCAAGCGACTCAAAAAACGTTTTCCCCATATCAAACGGGATCTAACCAACCTCATCAAAACCCTCGAAGCCAATCCTCAGTCAGGCACACCACTCGGCGATAATCTTTTCAAAATCCGTATTCCCAATTCTTCCATCCCTGCCAGTAAAAGCGGTGGATTTCGGGTCATCACCTATTATGTGACGGATGAAAAACTTTACCTCGTTACCATGTATTCCAAGACAGATCAAGACACCATTGTTACCAAGAAATTGATGGAGATTATCCAAAATGAGGTGAAAAATATCTAAAAGTATTTCCGTCATCCTCTGTGGCAAATTCCACCATATCAGGGGTTGGGACTTCAGTCCCACTGAATGGACAGGAATTTGACCTCACACCACCACATGCCCTACAAACTTGGCAAAATCATCCAAAATCTTCCCGCCACGCCGGAAGCCAACCGCACACGCTTCATACGCATAGAAGACCCCCGCCTGATAGCTGCGCCCCTCGGCATCGACGGGGAGCTGGACGTACTCTTGATAGATCGGCTTGTGCCCTTCGTAGGCTCCGTCTGTTGCTTCGATCGTCTCGCCTGAGGCATCCATGATCCGGATATTGGCTCCCTCACGCCCAAAGGCTCGCTTCTCTACCTGCGCCTTGCCTTGCAACGGCTCAAACGAGGTTTCGAGCAACAAAGGGTGCCCTGGGAACAGATCCCAGAGGATTTTCATGAAGGCTTTGGACTGGAACATCACGGTGTAGGCGGGGTTGAGGATGATTGCTTTGTGGTTCTCCATGATCCGAGTGAGGATCATCGCCAGATCTCCCTCTTCGATGGCGATGTCTTCCCAAGGGATGAGCTTGAACCAGAGTTCGTAATTTTCCTCCTCGACGAAGATCCCCTCCTCTTCATCAAACGCCACCGCATCCACCGTGGCAAACTCCGTATGGAATCCCGCTTCATCGGCGATGTGTTGGAGCAATCGCGTGGTGTTCTCATCTTCGCTGCTTTCGGCGATGGAGGAGAAGAGGATCTTCCACCCCTCGTAGTGTTGGTCAAACCCTTCCACACTCTCTTCGAGGGTCACCAGACGCTTGAAATTGTCCACCAATGCTTCGTAGAGGCCGTTGAACTGGGCCGTATCATCCAAGCCGTTGTACTTGAGCAGTGCCCACTGGATAATGGCCGTCTCGAAGAGCGAGGTCGGCGTATCGGCATTGAACTCCAAGAGTTTGATCGGTGCCCCGTCGATCCCTCCGGCCAGATCAAACCGACCGTAGAGATGCCAGTGAACATCGTTTTCCCAGCTCTCCTTGATCGCATCGACGAGATTAAATGGGATGTTGAGCTCATGGAAGAGTTCGTTTGTGATCACATACTCCCCCGCCTCGACATACATATCGTAGAGTGCGTTGGCAGCATCGGCGTACGCTTCAGCCTCCGCTTCGGTGATCTCCAGCACTGCATCGGCGATGTAAGCACTCTCATCCTCGTCCGTATGCCAGACGAAGCCGATCTCTTCGAGGTATTCCGTGGTCAGGGGTTTGAGGTTTCTCAGGCGCATTTATCCCCCAAACCGACTGCGTGAATTACGGCTTGATGAGCCAAACCGGCTGAAAAATCCTCCCCGCTTGGAAGCGGATGATTTTCGACTGGCAGCCCGGTTCCCTTTTTTGAAGCTGTTGACACTGCGCGAATAGGTCGAGGGGCTTTTGTACCCAGCTCGGCGGTTGTTTTGGTAGTTTTGGTTGCCGAAGAGTTTGCTCCCGATCCACCCCCCGATCATCGCACCGGCCGCACTGGCGAGGATCGTCTCTCCGAGGCTCATCCCCCCGTGACCGACTGAGGCGTTGGGCTGTGTGAGGGGGGAGGTGCCGTTGTCGATCTTGGCCGCTTCTTTTTTGACGAGTGCATCGAGTTCAGGCTTGGTAAGTACTTTCTCCGTACCATCGAGCTTTTTGAGGACGATGCGGGTCTCCTTGGCCGGAAATTCATCCTGGATTTTGTATTGCCCCTTCGCGACCTCTTCGACGATGACAAACGCCCCTTTTTTCTGTGCTTCGGTAAACGGCTGCCCCGAGGAGCGATCCTCAGAGCCTCCGCACCCCTGCAAGCCCATGACCAGCGCAGCTCCCAAGCCACCGACTATGGCGTAGTTTGATACCTTTTTGATATATTTCATGTTCGCTCCATATAGTGTTTGGAGGATTTTAGCGAAGGTTGGTTAATCAGCCATCAATCTCTTTCCCAAATCCGTAAATAGAAAATTTGCAGTAGCCACGATGCTCGTATTTATGGGCTTTGCGTAAAATTTGAGTCGCACCCGTAGGTTCGGCGATGATTTTACGTGAAGCCCATGGAGACGATGATTGCGACTAATGCTTTTTTCTATTTACGGATTTGGGTTTGGGTTTGGCTATAATGGCTACACAACACACATTTGAGGAGCATATCATGGCATACTAAAAGTTAGTGTTGTCGGCGTTTGCGCTGTTGCTACTGACCGCTTGCGATCCGAGCAGCGATGGGAGTACAACGGGCGACACCAACAACACGGGAGGTGGTAGCAACACATCCGTACACTACACACTCGATACCACCAAAGGAACCGCCACCGATGACACACAGGGTCTTGTGTGGCAAAATGGTGACATCGGTCACGGTACGAGAGAGAAAGCTATCGCACATTGCCAAACACTCGATTTTGCAGGCATCACCACATGGAAACTCCCCACCTCGGCTCAATCTAAGGTCTTTCATGCCGGGATGAATGCGCAAGGGGACACGCCCGTGCAAGCCTTTGACGGCTGCATGGCAGAAGTGACCAGCGACGGCTATGTCCGGACAAAAAAAGGAGCCGAGACGTACGGCGGTAAGCCCGGCGACAGCATCAGCTTCTCCGGCGGTGCCAACATCCGGTGTGTCAGCAACGGGTCATAAAACGGGGGTATTACCTATCAGGCAGTGATCCCACTTTGGAGGAATGCCAACGGGACTGAAGTCCCTGCTCCTGAGTGGAATACTGCCCGCTAATATTAATGCACCCGCAGCCAATGCAACACTATCGAAGTAGCAATCGCGACATTAAAACTCTTGACCTCTGGCTCCATCTCGATCTGTACCACCTCATCGCAGACAGCGATCGTCTCGGGTGAGACCCCCTCTTCTTCATTTCCGACGACCAAGACCCATTTTTCAGGGGCATCATCCATGGACGCAAGCGGCACAGCTTCTGGAATTGCTTCGGCGGCGTAGAGGTGGTATCCGCGTCTTTTCAATGCCTCGAGCGTCGGAACGATTTCATCATACAGATGCACCTGCAACCGGCTCACATGCCCCGTCGAGACTCGCACTGCCCGGCGACCGTAGGGGTGAGGGCCGCGCATCGGCACCGCGTACCCATCCACCCCGAGTGCAGCGGCCGAGCGGGCGATGGCACCGACATTTTCCATATTGCTTAGACGCTCGGTGAGGACGATCCGATCCCCCAGTGTCTCCAGCGGTACACTCTTGGGACGATAGGCATGCATCATCACATGGTGGTGGACATTGCGCCCGACGATTTGGCCGAGTACCGCTTTGTCCCCTACATAGCACGGCACATGCGAAGCATACCGCTCAATCACCGTACGGTTTGCGTCATAAAATGCTTCGGTAGCCAGCAGGCTTTTGGGCACAATCCCCCGTGCGAGCAACATCAATACGACTCGAGGTGAATCGGCGATGAAACTGTTGTCGCGATCAAATGTGTTGCCACGGAGTGTGCGGTAGGGCTGAAGTTCTGGGAGGTCGAGAGTGGTGATGGGGATGAGGGTCATGGGCAAAAATTACCGTGTGACTCCATCGATATACTCTTGCACAAACGTCCGAATATCTGCATAAACAAACGAATCTTTATA
>WFMQ01000021.1 GCA_015488995.1 Nitratifractor sp.
ATTCCGGGGTACAACGTCCTGCCCGATGATGCGCTGTTTGAAAAAGTCGTGCGGGAGTGCGGTGTGGCGATCATCGGTCAGACGGCATCTCTGGCGCCGGCGGACAAGCGGATTTATGCTGTGCGGGATGTCACCGCCACGGTGGAGAGCATTCCACTGATCTCCGCTTCGATCCTCTCCAAGAAGCTGGCTGAGGGGATCGGAACACTGGTAATGGATGTCAAAGTGGGCAGCGGAGCGTTCATGCCCACCTACGCTCTCTCCAAAGCACTGGCCGAGTCGATCGTGGGGATCGCCAACGCTGCCGGAGTGACGACGCGGGCGATCCTGACCGATATGAACCAACCGCTGGCTTCCAACGCCGGCAATGCCCTTGAAGTGCTCGAAGCGGTCGAGTATCTCAACGGCACCCGACGGAACCCCCGCCTCCATGCCGTGACGATGGCGCTTTCGGTTGCCACGCTTGTGGACAGCGGACTGGCTGCGGATGAGGCTGACGCGACCGCCCAGCTTGAAACAGTACTCTCCGACGGTTCGGCACTGGCCAAGTTCGCTCAGATGGTCGCCATGCTTGGAGGCCCCGCTGATTTCGTGGAGCATTATGAAACCTATCTCCCCACCACCCCGATCATCCGCCCCATTACTGCCGGTACCTCGGGGATCGTCAGCGCGATGGATACCACCGCACTCGGGATGGCTATTGTGGGGCTGGGTGGCGGACGGCTCCGGCCGGAAGACAGCGTTGACCATAGTGTGGGATTTGAGAATATTATCCCCTTGGGAGAGAACGTCACCCCCGATACCCCATTGATGACCATCCATGCACGGGATGAGCGCAGTTTTGCCGAAGCAGAAAAGCGGGTGAGGGCGGCGATAGAGATCGGGGAGGAGGCTCCAGAGGTGAGAGAAGTGTATGAGGTCGTAGGAGAGTAGGAGTTAGGAATTTTGGTATGCGTTGCAGGGCAACGCTTTTATGAGAGGGGACGCGACTTCAGTCGCGTTAGTGGGGCTGAAGCCCCAGCCCCGTATTTTTACTCCTTATAACTCTTGATACAATGCTCCCCTTTGGGCAGCTTGGTCAGCCCTTTCCCCTCGGCAGAAAGTTTTTTGACATAGTTGACAAAACTCTCGGCATAGTCGAGATAGGTATCGACGGCATGAGCCCCAGCTTGTTGGACTTGTTTGAAGGTGGTGTAGCCGTCGCGCCCTTCGGCGATGTAATTGTTGGTGACGATGACGTAGGTTTGGTTCGCATCGAGTGGTGACCATTTTTTGCTTGTGCGATCCATGATCTCAATGTTGGTGATGCGCTTCCCTTTGGGCTGGGAGACATCGACATCGTAGCGCAGACCGTAGGCGTAGGGGAAGGAGCCGGTGGAGCCGCCGGTGTTGTCTGTGTAGTTGCTGATGGCATCTTCGAGAACATCGTGAATCTCAGCTCCTTTCATATCAATCTCATAGAGGGTATTGGAGAAGGGGAGGAGCTCATACGCCGTACCGTAACTGATCGGGCCGGATGGGATCGTGATCCGCACCCCGCCGGCATTTTGGATACAGGCATCCGCACGCTTGCTCGCTTCGTAGAAGGCTTTGGCGACGACGGGTGCGATGTCACTTCCCAGCGGCATGTTGGCTCCATCAATCCCTCCGTAGGAGTGTCTGGGGATGCGGATGTGCTTGAGCATCTCGTCGGCTTTGCCGATGGGGTTGTTTTTCTTGGCATCGACCTGTTTTTTGTAGCCATCGAGCTTGGCTTGAAGTGTGGGATCGGGATCGACGAGATCGAGATTGGGATGCTGGGCGATGACCGACTCGATGAGTGCCTGGGTGCTGGCATTGACGTCCACTTTTTTGTGGTGGATCTTTTGGCGGAATCCCTTGCCGATGAGCAGGTGGGGCGTTCCGGTGCAGCGGGTAACCGTACCGTTGGCATCAAATTTCACGTTGACCTCCCCCAGCACCATCGCATGGGCCCAGGCCTGGGCGATGCACATGGGTTTGCCGTCTTTGGCGGTGAGAGGGTGGGGATAGTCGGGGACTTGCGCCTTCAAATGTACCGGCGAAAAATCCCCCATCAGCGTATGGCTGTCTCCATCGATGATGACATCGATGCCGCTGACCTGCTGGGCGAGTTTGACATCGTTGTCATATCCGAAGTGGCTCAGGAGGATGATCTTGTCGATCCCTTTTTTGGTGAGTTCATCGGCGTATTTCTGCGCGGTTTTGATCTCATCGAGAAAGGTGATGTTGTCACTGGGGCGGGAAGAGACTTTGGTCTTCTGTCCGATTTCCAAGCCGATGATCCCGATCTTCTCTCCCCCGATCTCTTTGATGATATAAGGTTTCCATGCGCCATCGAGTATGCTTCCTTTGGCTGCAATCGTGTTGGCGGAGACGACAGGGAAGTTGGCTTTGTCGATGAAGGCTTTGAGCCCTTCGTCACGATTGTCAAACTCATGATTGCCGAGCGTAAAAGCATCGAGCTTCATCCCGTTCATCAGATCGACGTTGGCCAGGCCGTGGAAAAGGGTGTGGTAGAGTGTCCCGCTGAAGGCATCCCCAGCACTGAGGACGAGGGTATGATCGTTGCGCAACTTCTTGATCTCCGCTTCCATGCGCGGCAAGCCACCGAGACGGGTATAGACTTTTTTGGCTTTGCCCTTGTCACCGGTGTAGGTGAGTTTCATCGTCGATGGGTCGAGGAAGCCGTGGTGGTCGTTGAAATGCAGTATTTTCAGATCCAGGGGTGCTCCAGCCTGGAGCCCGCCTGCTATCATCGCCGCCATCAGCGGCACAGCCCAAAGTGATCGTTTCATGTGGTTCTCCTTGAAAAAATGATGCAAGCATTATAGCTTATAATTGTTTTGGAGTGATTACATTGTTACGATATTGTTGTAGTATTTTCGCATGCGAAACCGAAAAGCTAACGCTCTTGCCCGTCCCTCTCCTGCTCTTCATCGATGGTTGCCTGCATGGTGGCCTTGACCTCTTGATACCACTCTTTGGGTGCGTCTTTGGCCTCAAAGGCTGGGAGATAGATCACGTTGACGGTGGCACTGTGTGCGGTGCGGTTGTGCTCGTTGAGGAGTTGTTTGCTTCCGGTGATGACCACCGGTTGGACACGGAGGTTGAGCTTGTTGGCGATGAGTTTGGCTCCGGCTTTAAACGGGAGGAGTTTTTGCCCTTTGGCGCGGGTACCTTCGGGGAAGATCGCGACCGCACGGTGCTTCTCGTGTACCATCTCTTCGGCATCTTTGAGCAGCTTGATCAATCCGGCTTTGTTTTCCCGATCGACGCAGATCATCTCCCCCCATTGGAGCAGCTTGCCGTAGATTGGCGTATCGAAGAGCTCTTTTTTGGCGACCCATCCCATGTGGGTGTTTTCGATCGCTTCCATGGTGATGATGTCGATGATCCCCTGGTGGTTGAAGAGGAAGAGATTGGCATCGGGATCGCGGTGCCCTTTTTGGACGATCCGGGCACCGAGGAGGCGGAGAATGGTGCGGTTGAGGGTGTGCATGATGGTACCCTTGTGGCGGGGGAAGAGGTAGATCAGAGGGATCATCCCGAGTGCGACGATGAGGGAGATGACAGCTGCCCCCCAGTAAAACCTAATCTTGGCAAAGGTCTTCATGACGTATCCATCCTATGGTGTTGTGGTACTTGATTTTGTCGTATATCGCATGGTGGCCGAGGGAGCGGGTGTGGAGCTCCTCGGGGAGGGTGAGGCTGGTGCGGCTGTTGCGTGCGGGGAGGATGTAGAGGGGGGAGCCCTCTTGGACGCAGAGGCGTTGGTGGGGGCGCAGTATGGGGTAGAGCATGAGGGCGATCACCACCACGAGGATGAGATAGAGCCAATCCCGTTGCCACCAATACATCAAGAGGAAGAAGAGCAGCATGAGTGACAATCCGTAGAGTTTGAGGCGGTCAAACGGGCTGGAGACGGGAGCGAGATCGACTTGGGCTGCGACGGGCTGATTGTGGTAATCGGTCGAGAGGGTCATGGGGACGAAGCGGTGCTGGGCGGTGTTGTAGTAGCTGAGGGTGATCTGTCGGATGCTGGAGGGGATCACAAAGTAATACTCGGCCGTCACGGTGGCATTTTGGCGATGGATTTTTTCGACGTTTTGCTCGAGAGCTTGGGGGATGTGGAGTGCCTCAGGGTTTCCTTCGTGTGCTTCGAGGGTGAGGGTGACGAGGGTGGTATTGCTGTCAAACATCGAGACTTGAGACGTAGTCACCCTGCAATCGGTCGCGATCAAACCACAAAAGGTATGGTGGACATCGGGATCGGTCTGGAGGAAGGGAACGGCCAAAATCGTCTGATGCGATAGGTGAAATGTATGCCCATTAGCATCAATAGTGAGGGCAGGGATGGTGATATCCCCTGCGCTCTGCGCGGTGAAATAAAACGTATAAAACACATCGTGCCCATTGATGACCCGTACCGGCAGGGGACTCAGAGGCCGTACCGGTGCCCGAGGGTCAAACTGAAAACGAATCGGCTGACTGGGGTTGGTCTCTTTGGCGAGGAGGGTGACGGGGAAGACTTGGGTGGTGTAGACCCGCTTGGGGAGGTAGCTGTAGTGGTACTCCGATGCGGAGAGGAGACCCAGAAGCATCCATCCTCCCCACACCCATCGTCCGATCCACACTCCGAGAGGTTTCATGCCGAGGGGGTGCCTTTGGCGGTGGCAAACCCTTGGAGCATCCGGACGCCATCATCGGAGCCGAGGATCGATTCCATGGCACGCTCCGGGTGGGGCATGAGACCGAAGACATTGCGCGCACGGTTGCAAATCCCGGCGATCTGCTCGACGGAGCCGTTCAGCGCCGTCGGTGTTCCTTCGGCATCGCTGTAGCGCAGGAGGATTTGGCCGTGCTGCTCCAGCTCCGCCAATCCCGCCTCATCGATGAAGTAGTTGCCATCGGCGTGCGCCACGGGGACACGGAGCACTTCACCGGGTGTCCATTGATTGAGGAAGGCGTTGTCGGTGTTGACCACCACGAGGTGCTGGATCTTGGAGATGAAGTGGAGGTGGGTGTTGCGTTTGAGGGCACCGGGGAGGAGTCCCGCTTCGGTGAGGATCTGGAAGCCATTGCAGATGCCGAGGACGTAGCCCCCTTGGTTTGCGTACGCCGTGACGGCTTTCATCACGGGTGAGAAGCGGGCGATGGAACCGGAGCGGAGGTAGTCGCCGTAGCTGAAGCCTCCAGGGACGACGACGAGGTCGGTGTCGGCCGGGATCGACTCCTCTTTGTGCCAGACGATTTCGGTGTGATGGCCGAGACGTTTAAACGCATAGACCGTGTCGTACTCACAGTTGGTGCCGGGGAACTGGAGGATGGTGACGTTGAGCGTTTTCATCCGACGATCTCGATGGTGTAGTCTTCGATGACGGTGTTGGCGAGCAGCGTTTCGGTCATCTCCTTGATCTCTTTTTCGGCGTGATCGTGATCGGTAGCATCGAGGGTGAGGACGATCTGCTTGCCGATGCGGACATCGGTGACAGTGTCGAAGCCGAGTGAACCGAGTGCATGATGGGCGGCTTTGCCTTGGGGGTCGAGGACCCCTTCTTTGAGGTAGACGTTGATGATGGCTTTCATGGGGGCTTTCATGGGTGGGGGCTCCTTAACGGTTTTGCAGGCGCTCGAGCACCTGAGTGTAGGCTTCGGTGAGGCCTCCGAGGCCTTGGCGGAAGCGGTCTTTGTCGAGTTTTTCGTTTGTTTCGGCGTCCCAAAGGCGAAAATTGTCAGGACTGAGCTCGTCGATCAGGAGGATCGTACCGTGTGTGTCGCGGCCAAATTCGAGCTTGAAATCCACGAGGGTGATCCCGAGATCCGCGTACAGCTCACGCAGCAAGGTATTGATGCGGCGTGCCATGTAGCGGAGATACTC
>WFMQ01000022.1 GCA_015488995.1 Nitratifractor sp.
CGCTAAAATATCTCCCATTCTAACACAGTGAGTACTTTTATGGACATCCGACGACAATTTTTAGAATTTTTTATCGCAAAAGGGCACCGTGAAGTCCCCAGTTCTCCTCTGGTACCGGACGACCCGACCCTGATGTTTACCAATGCTGGGATGGTGCAGTTCAAAAACATCTTCACCGGCAATGCGCCCATCCCCGAACCCCCCCGCGCCACCTCGGCCCAGCTCTGTGTCCGCGCCGGGGGTAAGCACAATGACCTCGACAACGTCGGCTACACGGCACGCCACCATACCCTCTTTGAGATGCTGGGCAACTTTTCGTTTGCCGATTATTTCAAGAAAGATGCCATTGCGTATGCGTGGGAGTTTATCACGTCACCGGAGTATTTGGGGCTTCCGGTGGACAAACTTTGGGTGACGGTGCATGAGAGTGACGACGAGGCGTTTGATCTCTGGACGGAGCACATTGCTGCGGATCGGATCGTCCGTTTCGGAGACAAGGACAACTTTTGGCAGATGGGGGACACCGGGCCGTGCGGGCCGAGCTCAGAGATCTTCTACGATCAGGGGGAGGAGCACTTCCACTCTCCTGAAGATGTGATGGGGGGCGAGGGGGATCGCTTCCTTGAGATTTGGAACCTCGTCTTCATGCAGTACGACCGGAGTGCCGATGGCACCCTCACCTCCCTCCCCAAGCCGAGCATCGATACCGGGATGGGGCTGGAGCGGGTCGTCGCGATCAAAGAGGGGAAACACAACAATTACCACTCGTCCCTCTTCGTCCCGTACCTTGAGAAGATCGGGAAGCTGGTAGGCACACCGTACGACTACGATGCCCCCAACTCTGCCAGCTACCGCGTCATCGCCGATCACCTTCGCTCCGTGGGCTTCTTGCTGGCTCAGGGGGTCAACTTCGACAAAGAAGGGCGTGGCTACGTCCTGCGCCGCATCATGCGCCGGGCGATCCGTCATGGATATTTGCTGGGGTTGCGGGAGCCGTTTATGTACCGTTTGGTGGATACCCTCGTGGCACAGATGGGGCATCAGTATGACTACCTGCCCGAGAAGGCCGAAGCGATCAAAGGGGCGATGAGACTCGAAGAGGCGCGCTTCTTTGACACGATCGAAGCGGGGATCAAACTCTTCAGCGAAGCACTGGAGCGCACCACCGATACGTTTGACGGTGACGTGGCATTCAAGCTCTACGACACCTACGGCTTCCCCCTCGATCTGACGCAGGATATGCTGCGCGAAAAAGGGATCGCCCTCGACACCGCAGCCTTTGATGCCAAGATGGACGCCCAACGCGCCCAGTCCAAAGCCCACTGGAAGGGGAGCGGCGATGCGGCTACGACGGGGGATTTCAAAGCCCTCAAAGAGGCGCACGGCACCAACACGTTCGTCGGATACGATACGACCGAGACCACAGCCAACGTCCTCGCCCTGCTGGATGCCGATTTCAAGCAAGTCTCGTCACTCGATGGCCGTGGCTGGGTGATGCTCGACTTGACCCCTTTCTATGCCGAATCGGGCGGTCAGGTCGGCGACAAAGGATTCTTGACGGTTGGCGATATGATGGTTCCTGTCTTGGATACAAAAAAATTCCTTGATATGAACCTCTCGGAAGTGGAGGGGAGACTCTCCGTCGGCGATGAGGTAACCGCCACTGTCGATCCCTCCCGTGCCGAGATCGAGAAACACCACTCGGCGACCCATCTGCTCCATGCGGCACTTCGCGCCGTGCTGGGAGATCACATCGCCCAAGCCGGATCGCTCAACGATGACAAGCGGCTGCGTTTTGACTTCTCGCATCCCAAGGCACTCACCGCAGCAGAGTTGGCCGAAGTCGAAGCATGGGTCAATGACAAAATCGCCCGTGCCCTGCCGCGTGAGACCAAGGTGATGAGCATCGACGAAGCCAAACAATCCGGTGCGATGGCACTCTTCGGTGAGAAATATGGGGACGAAGTGCGCGTGGTGGACTTCAACGGAGCCTCCATCGAACTGTGCGGTGGAACCCACGTGGACAACGCCGCACAGATCGGGCTGTTTATGGTCACCAAGGAGTCTGGGGTCTCCGCCGGAGTGCGCCGGATCGAGGCGGTGTGCGGCTGGTCGGCTGTCGAGACGGTCAATGCCCTGCGCGAAGAATCCCGGGCGGTCAAAGCTGAGCTCAAAGCCCAAGAGCCTCTCACCGGCATCGCCAAGCTCAAAGAGCAGATCAAGACCCTCAAGCGCGAGCTCCAGTCGGCTCTGGCCAGCACCCAAAAAGAGTTGAATGCTACTGAGGTCAATGGGGTGAATGTCATCATCGACGAGGTGGAAGCGGGTGACATCAAAGCCCTCATCGACGACGCGAAAAACCGGTACGACTCGATCGCGATCATGCTCTTCCAGAAAAAGGGAGACAAGGTACTCCTCGCCGCCGGATCCAAAAACACCCCCGTCAAAGCCGGAGACTGGATCAAAACCATCGCCCCCATCGTCGGTGGGGGCGGGGGCGGCCGACCCGACTTCGCTCAGGCAGGCGGGAAGATGCCTGAGAAGATCAGAGAAGCCAAAGAGGGAGCTGTTGCGTACATAAAAGACATGATGGCGCGATAGAAAAGTGCGGTAAAATTGGTTACAATATGGACAAAGGAGTTGCTATGAAAGATTTGATGGAACGGATTGTAATTGATCCAAATATTTGTCATGGTCAACCGGTGGTCAGAGGATTGCGCTATCCAGTTGAAATGGTATTGGAGTTGCTGGGGAGCGGGATGACGCATCAAGAAATCCTTGAGGACTATGAAGATCTCGAGGCGAATGATTTGTTGGCAGTTTTACAATATGCAGCCAAGCTCTCTAAAACAAAATCGATTGTAGATATTGCTGCTGCCTAATGAAATTTTTAGTCGATGCCCAGCTTCCCAAAAAATTGGCATTGATGTTCCAGTATCGCGGATATGATGCGATACACAAATGATTGTACATAAACAATAGAGTATCCAAATATGATTGACCTCTGCTCCTCCTCCCCGACCCGTGCCAAACTCCTCGACCAATTTGGGATCGCTTACACCCAAAAACCGGTCGCGTTCGATGAAGAACAGATCACGGCCGATGACCCGTATACGTTCGTCTATCAAGCCAGCAAGGGGAAACTGGAAGCCGCAGAAAAGCTATATGGTGTCGAAACCCCTCTGCTCACAGCCGACAGTGTGGTGGTCGCCGCCGATGGGGCGATTTTGCGCAAAGCACACACCGTGGAGGAGGCGCGTGAGCTTCTACTGCGTCAGAGCGGTTCGGAGATCGCCATCGTCTCTTCGCTCCACTACAAAACCGATACAATGCTCTTCGTGGATACATCGGCGACCCATTACCGTTTTGACCCGTTTGATGCCGATGCGTTGGAAGCGTATTTGGAGGGCGGAGCCTGGAGAGGCAAAGCCGGTGCCTGCATGGTCGAGGGGTTTTGTCGCCCCTATATTCGGGCGGTGCAGGGGCGTGAGAGCACTGCGATGGGATTGCAGGTCGAGATCCTCCTCCCCTGGCTGAGGGCGTGCGGATGAGGTGGATCGCCCGTTTCATCAAGGGAGTCACGGTGCTGGGGTTGGCCAGTGTGATGCTCCTCGTGGCGGTGTTTGCCTATATGTATCAGGAGACCGATCTCGCGGCAGACAAGCTGATCAACTACGCCCCCAATGCCTCCAGCGAAATCCTCGACCGACACGGCAAGCGTATCGCCTACATCTTCAAAGGATGCCATCGCCTCTACGCCACCTTCGATGAGATCCCCCCGTATCTGATCGAAGGGGTGGTGGCGATCGAGGATACCCGCTTCTTCGAGCATCATGGGGTCAACCCCGATGCCATCCTGCGGGCATTGCTCCGTGACATCCGTGCAGGCCGCTTCGTCGAGGGGGGCAGTACCATCACCCAGCAACTCATCAAGATAACCCTGCTCAACCGTCACAAAAAATTGGCACGGAAGATCCGAGAAGCCATCTTGGCACTGAAGATTGAGCATCGCCTCACCAAAGAAGAGATTCTCGAACGCTACCTCAACGAAATCCCATACGGCAACAACTACTACGGGGTCAAAACCGCCGCACAAGGGTACTTCCACAAAGCCCTCAAAGATCTCACCCTCAAAGAATCGGTGATACTCGTCGGGCTCCCCAATGCCCCCTCATACTACAATCCCCTCCGCCACTACGCACGAGCACTCAACCGCGCCAATGCGATCCTCTATCGGATGAAATCCCTCGGGTGGATCTCTGCAAAAGAGTACCTCCAAGCGACCAAAGAGACCCCCCGGGTCTATCGTACCGGCTTGACCCAAAACGTCGCCCCTTACATCGTCGATGAATTGTTGCGCCGTTTCAAAGGGCGTTTTGGGGACATCCGTACCGGGGGGTATACCCTCTACACGACGGTGGATCTTGCGCTTCAGCGGAGTGCCCGTGCCTCGGTTCGCTACGGATACGGCCGTGCTCATCAGCGCTTTGATGCCCCGCATGCGTCTTCCGATCTCAACGGAGGCTTGGTCGCCATCGAAAATACCACTGGGGATATTCTGGCGTTGGTGGGTGGGGTCGATTATCACCAGAGTGCTTTCAACCGTATGACCATGACCCGACGGCAGCCGGGATCGGCTTTCAAGCCCTTTATCTACCAGACCGCCCTCGATATGGGGTACAATCCTTCGACAAAACTCACCGACATCGCCCGTACTTTCCAGTATACCTATCAGGGGCACAAGCGGATTTGGTCTCCACAAAATTACGAACGGGACTTCAAAGGCTTTATCACCTTGCGCGAAGCGTTGGTGCACTCACGCAACCTCGCCACCGTCAACCTCGTCTACGATATGGGGATCGAAGTGATCCGCAAACGTCTTGCGCTCCTCGATGTCCCCTCCATCCCAAATGACTTGTCCATCGCCCTCGGAAATCTGGGAGTGAGCCCCTTGAAAATGGGGCAAATCTACACCGTCTTTTCCAACCAAGGGCACATGATCGAGCCGCGCCTCGTGAGTAAAATAGTCTCCAGAGATGGAGCCGTACTCTACGAAACCTTCCCCAAGGAGATCGTCCATTTCACCCAGCCTGAGCAAGCCTATCTCATGACCGATATGCTCCGGGATGTCGTGCGACGGGGTACCGGACGCAATGCCCAAGTCCGAGGGATCGATCTCGCGGGGAAGACAGGGACGACCAACCGGGGGGTCGATGCATGGTTTTGTGGCTATTCCCCGAGTGTGACGACGATCGTCTGGTATGGGCGGGATTCCAACCGCCCGATTGGGCGGCATGCGACGGGTGGATCGGTCGCGGCTCCGGCGTTTGCTGATTTTTATCGTCGGATGCTGTTGCAGTACCCCGACACCCCACGGCACTTCGAGCGACCCGATGGTGTACACACCGAGATACGGGACGGGAAACCCGAACTCTACACCGAGACATCCCCCCTCCCAAAAGGGGCAGGGGATGGATCCTCGACCGATGGGACAACCTCTTCGGAGTGGATGGCGATGCCCTCAGACTCCGAAGGACCCTTTGACGAGACGCCAGCAGAGGATCCGCCCAATGCAGCATCCGACGATGCGCCGATGGAGGTGATCCCCCTCGATGATACCCCGATCACCTCGGAGACACTGGTTCCACCCCCAAGAGACAAGGCACCTGAGCCGATCGATCCGCTCCACCTCAAGCCCAAACCTCCCCAATCGGTCGATGAAGACGGAGAGACGATGTTTTAGAAAAGGCTTTGAGAAAGTTGGTTACAATCATGATTAAAAAGGAGAGACCATGGCGATTATTACGTTTCGGGCTTTTTCCCAATTGCGGGAAGCCTTTCGGGAAAAAGGGGTACACAGTGCCCGTGCGCTTGAGATCCCCGATGCCATCACCGTGATCGAGCTGGTGCAGCTCTACGGCTTCGATTCCGAGGAGATCGAAGCGGTCTTCATCAACCACAAGGTTGTCCCCAAAAGCACGACGATCCATGACGGAGATCGCGTCTCCCTGGTTCCACCGGGGGGTATCCCCGGTCATGTCGCAAGCTACATCGGGAAAAAAGGGATCGAGTGATCCCTTACCAGACGATCAGATTGAAGACATTGATCACCCGCTCGACGACGTTCCCCTCTTCATCGAGGTAGCGGCGCAGTACCGCTTCGATTCGGGCGGGATCGGGGGTACTGCCGTGGGCTTCCACACGCCAGCGGTAGGCTTCGATCGCTTTGGGGAGTGGTCGGATGCGGACTTTGGTCTCGGTGTATTCTCGGAGGC
>WFMQ01000023.1 GCA_015488995.1 Nitratifractor sp.
GACTCCTCCGTGCTCGATCAGACCATCCTATCACACAACCGAGAC
Organism: Nitratifractor sp.; assembly: GCA_015488995.1. Lineage (GTDB taxonomy): Bacteria > Campylobacterota > Campylobacteria > Campylobacterales > Sulfurovaceae > S017-3. The sequence continues at coordinate 46 of WFMQ01000023.1, forward strand.
ACGGCGCAGTTTCTCGATCTGGAATTGGCCAAGCAGAAGCTGCGTGCAAGCTTCTCATTCTTGAGTGATAAAAATCCCGACAAGCTCCGTCTCCCCCATCTCAAGCTCATTTCACTCAAGCGATACAAAAATAAAAACCTTAAACTCGCGGCTAAGCGTCTCCATGCTCAGGAGAAACGCTACAGCAGCAAAATGACCTGGGCCAAGTATCTCCCGACCGTGACGGCGTACGCCCACTATCGTGCGACCGATGCTCTGACACCTGGCACCATGAAGGGGACAGGCACATACGGTCTCCGCGTCAGCATGCAGCTCAACATCAATGCCCCTTCCGATATCGAAGCGGCTCAATTGAACGAACTGTTGGCACAAGCACAGGTCCGTGATGAGCGCAAAGTGATCCAAGCCGAGTACAATCTGGTGCGTACCAGTCTCCACATCCTCAATCGCAAGATTTCCCTCTCCCGCAGAGACGAAGCACTCTACCGCCGTCTCTTGAAAAATACCCGCAACCTCGTCAAAGCCGGAGAGAAAACATCGCTCGATGCGCAGACCATGGAAAATTCGCTGGCGATGAAAAAGCTTGATCGTCGGATTTTTTATCTGGATAAACAGCTGCAACTTCTCAGCCTGTACGCCAAGGTGGCTCATTGATCTTCTCGGAATATATGGAGAAGTGGCTCTACGGTGATGCGGGGTATTATCGCCGCTTTCGTCCCATCGGCAAAGGGGGGGATTTCTATACAGCGGTGAGTACGAGTGCCTTTTTCGGTGCGTCGATTGCCCAGTTTCTCTGCCAGGAGATCGAAAAAGGTACTGTGCCGCGTGATGTGGTACTGGTGGAGATCGGTGCCCATCAGGGGTATTTGCTGGCTGACATGATCCAGTGGCTCTACACCTGCGACCCCTCGCTGCTTGAGAGCATGCGCTTCATGATCGTCGAGCGTCAGGAGGAGGTGCGCCGGGCACAGCGGGCGTATTTTGCAGAGCGTTTCGGAGATGCGGTTGCGCTGGAGCAGGTGGAGAGTCTCGAGGCGATGGAGGAGCCGTATGCCTTTTTTGTCTCCAATGAAATCTTTGATGCTTTCCCTTGCGAACTCTACATTGATGGTCGGATGGCCACCGTGCATGATGATGCAATTCTCTGGAGAGAAGCCTCCGATACTGTCGAGGAGGTAGCGCAGAGATATGGGATGCAAAAAGGGGAGATCGCTGTCGGGTATGAAGCGTTTGCCCAGCGGGTGACCGGGGCGGCGGAGCGGTTTGATTTTGTTTCGTTTGATTACGGTGATCGGTATGCACGCGGGGATTTCTCGATCCGGATATACACGGAGCATGCGGTGTATCCGTTTTTTGATGAGGGGGTGAAACTCTCAGAACTCTTCGGGCGATCCGACATCACGTACGATGTCAACTTCGGTCACGTCATCGATGCGTTTGCCGCCGAAGGGGTGGAGTTGGTGGCATATGAGACACAGGCACGGGCGCTGATCCGATTTGGATTGATTGATTTGCTTGAACAGTACGCCCAGCAAACGTCTCAGTCCAATTATCTCCACGAAGCAGACAAGATCAAGACGCTCATCGCCCCCAATATCATGGGGGAGCGTTTCAAAATGATCCACCTAAAAAAGTAAGGGTTACCCGCGCAAGCGTTTGATGATCAGGCAGCGACGCAGTGCCCCCTTCTCTCCACCATACTTTTTGACATAGCGGTTGTATTTGGCTTGACCGATCAATGAGATGCAGGAGCCTTTGGTCATCCGGATGCTCCTCTTACGGTGGGTTGTGGTGGCTGACTTGGTGTGCGATACGGCGCGGGCGCGATAGGTGCGTTGTGGCCCGAGGAGTTCGGGATCTTTCTTTTTGGATGTGACACTGTAGGGTTCGGGCTTGATGACATAGGTGCCTTCAGCGTGGCGCGTATACATCCGATCTGGATGTGCCCCCGCCTGCATCTCCGAAGCCCAATCTCCATTATCCTCCGGTACCTGAATGTCGCGAACGCCAGAACAGCCGGTTGCCAATAAGAGTACCAAGAGTGCGGGAAAAAGGGTGCGTATCAAATCGTATTCCTTTTGAAAAAGTGAGCAAACGTATTATACAGATTTTTGGTTAATCGTCTGATAACCCAAATCCGTCAATAGAAAATCTGCAGTAGCTGTGATGCTCGTGTTCATGGGGTTTGCGTAAAATTTGAGTCGCACCCCGTAGGTTCGGCGATGATTGTGCGCGAAGCCCATGGGTACGATGATTGCGACTCATGCTTTTTTCTATTTACGGATTTGGGGATAACATGATGGCCACAACGGCGATCGCAAATCCTCCATCATGGCTGATGGAGAGTGAACTGCTCATGAGAGGGAAGCGTTGCTGGGCATCAGGACTGAGCGCGAAGGAGGGGGCACCTTTGCGGTTCTTGGCAATGCGGATATCGTGAAAGCCCAGCTCCTGCCCGATCCCGCACCCGAGGGCCTTGGCGATGGCTTCTTTGGCCGCCCAGTAGCCCGCGAGGGATTGCGGACGATGGGGAAGGGTGGCGATCTCCTCGGGGGTGAGAAAACGCGCCATAAAACGCTCTCCGTGCTTCTCAAGTACGGTTTCGATGCGGGATATCTGAATGATGTCGGTACCGATGTTCATATATTTCCCTCACTAAAAACCGTTAATCAGCAAGTCCATCGCATCGATGATTTCGGTACGGTGCTCGCTGGCATTGCCAAGTTTTGCACCTAAGTCAGCTTTTGACATAGCAGTTGCCTCTGTTATGAGTGCAAAGTATTCTTTGTTTTGAAATGCGATAGCAGGCATGAGCTTTTTGAGTCTTTGTACGTTGTGTGACAGTGGTGCAATCAATCGTGTAGCCAATCGTTCATGCAGTGAGTGCTGTATATCGAGGAGATAAGGATACTGTGCACGCGTCACGGGATTTGGGTTGACATAGATATCGAATTGTGCCATCAAAATCTCCGCACACTGTCGCCAAAAGTGCCGTATTTCTCAATACGCCTATTGTAGGCTTCAACAGCTTCTTTTGTTTCATCAAGCCACGCTTCTTCCGCTTTTTTCCTGATGATTTTTTCCAGCTCACTTTCGAGCGTTTTGGAGAGGTTTATGCGATACTCTTTTGCTTTTTTAATGAGGTCGCTGTTGACGGAAATGTTGGTCGCCCGTTTGGGGGCGTTTGTATCATAAGCATAACTCATGCGCATTCCTTATGTGCATTTAAAATGTATTTTACCCTATTTATGTGGAGGAGTCAACCTTCTCAGACAAATATCCACTCCACAATCTTCGCCACTTCATCGGCGACGTAGCATTTGATAGGGCTCTCCTCGATCGGTTTTTCGGGGACGATGGCTTTGGCGAAGCCTTGGGCGTGGATTTCACGGAGGCGTTGGGCGAGGGCACTCACTTCGCGTACTTCTCCGGTGAGGCTTACTTCCCCGAGGAAGAGGGTCTGCGCACTCAGGGGTCGATCGCGGTAGCTGCTGAGGATCGCGGCGATGATGGCGAGGTCGGCGGAGGGTTCGGTGATCTTGATGCCGCCGCTGATGTTGACGTACACGTCGTAGGTGCCCAGCGGGAGGTCGAGCTTTTTCTCCAGCAGAGCCAGCAGCATCCCGAGGCGGTTGTTGTCGTATCCGGTGGAGCTCCGTTTGGGGTGGGCATGGGCTTCGGCGACGAGGGCTTGGACTTCGATGATGATGGGGCGGCTCCCCTCCATGATGACGGTGAGTGCCGATCCAGCCTGGAGTTTTTCTTTGTTGAAAAACCGCCCGGCCATGCTCTGCGCATCGTTGAGCCCTGAAGCGTTCATTTCGAAGATCCCCACTTCATTGGTGGAGCCGAAGCGGTTTTTGAATCCCCGCAGCAGGCGGAGTTCGGAGTTGGTGTCCCCTTCAAAATAGAGCACGGTATCGACC
>WFMQ01000024.1 GCA_015488995.1 Nitratifractor sp.
CCCCATCCGCCTTGGGCGCAATCGCACGACCGGCGAAGCTGGCGAGGATGGCGACGGTGAGGATGTAGGGCAGAGCCTGAATCGCCTGGACGGGGTTTCTCTCGTTCCCCATCTCCCGATGGGGAACGCCTATATGTATCCGAACGGTCGTATGCATGCCATATCGGGAGATATGGCACGAGAGGAAGCCAGTTCTGATGCTACAGCGCGTATTCCCGCTCAACTTTTGCAATGCGGATTGTGTAGGCACGGTACCAAAACTCTTTACCTTTTTTCTGTGCTTCACGATGCTCGAGGTCGGCCTTCCATCTCTCGATCGATGATAGATCCCGCCAATATGAGACAGTGATACCCAGTTCCTCTCTGGCCGATTCAAATCCGAGAAATCCCTCTTGCTGTTGTACACGTTTAACCATACGATCGGCCATTTTACTGTATCCTCTATCATCAGGATCTCTGAGAGAGGTGAAAATAACCGCATAGTAGGGAGGTGCAGGTGTGGTGATGATGGGAGACATTGATATTCCTTTAGCTTTCAAGAGTGACTCACCGCTCCTTCACATACGGCACCCCATCCGCCTTGGGCGCAATCGCGCGTCCGGCGAAGCTGGCGAGGATGGCGACGGTGAGGATGTAGGGCAGCGCCTGGATCGCTTGGACGGGGATTTGGCCGATGCCGGCGATCTCGACCCCTTGGAGGCGGATCGAGAGGGCGTCGAGGAAACCGAACATCAGACTGGCAAACATCGCCGGGACGGGCTTCCATTTGCCGAAGATCATGGCGGCCAGAGCGATGTAGCCCTGCCCGGCGGACATTTCACGGATGAAGGAGGCGTTTTGGGCGATGGAGATGTAGGTGCCGCCGATGCCGGTGAGAATCCCGGCGATGAGCACTGCACGGTAGCGCAGCCACGCCACGGAGATCCCAGCGGTATCGACCGCTTTGGGGTTTTCGCCCACGGCACGCAGGCGCAGGCCGAAGCGGGTCTTGAAGAGCACCCACCAGGTGAGTGCCACCGAGAGGAAGGCGATGTAGACCAGCAGATTGTGGCCCCCGAGGATCTTGGTGTAGATCTCCCCGAGGATCGGGATGCTCCCGATGGCCTCAGAGCCAGGCAAATGGAGTGGCATGAAGCGGGCGGTGTTAGGCAGACTGGGGGTCTGGCCCGACTGGTGGAACCAGGCGATCCCCAGCACCACGGTCATCCCCGAGACGATGATGTTGATCGCCACGCCGCTGACGACTTGATCGCCGTTGTGGGTGATGGAGGCGAAGCCGTGCAGGAGGCTTAGTAGCATGGTCACGACAATCGCCGCTCCCAGCCCCAGCCAGGCCGAGCCCGTGACGGCAGCGACGGCCGCAGAGATGAAGGCTCCAGCGAGGAGCTTTCCCTCGAGGCTGATGTCCACGATCCCTGAGCGCTCCGAGAAGATCCCAGCCATGGCGGCGAGGATCAGAGGCGTAGAGACCCGCATCGTCGCTGAGAGGGTCGAAATGATCTCGGTGTACATACTAACGTCCATGAGGAGCCTCCTCTGTGGGTGTGTCACGGACAAAAAGCCCGAAGAGCCGCTCCAGCCACGGGCGACTCATATAGGTCAACGCCCCGCTGAAGAGGATGATAAAGCCCTGAATCGCCGTCACCATCTCCCGGGAGATGTTGGGCATCTCAAATGTCAAATCCGCCCCGCCCTGATAGAGGGCACCAAACAGGATGCTTGAGAGTACAATCCCGAGGGGATGATTGCGCCCCATGAGGGCTACGGCGATCCCTGTAAATCCGTATCCGGCGACAAAATCAAGCAGGAGCTTGTGCTGGACTCCCATGATCTCATTGATCCCCGCCATCCCGGCCAACGCCCCGGAGAGGAGCATGGTGATCATGATGATCTTCTTGGTGCTGATCCCGGCATACTCGGCGGCGGGTTCACTGAACCCCACTGTCCGGATCGCATAGCCCCAGCGGGTGTGCCAGATGAAGAGCCACACCAATACCCCGGCGATGAGAGCGATGATGAAGCTGAGATTGAGCGGCGAGGGAGCCACATCGATCCCAAAGCGTGCGAAGAAATCATGAACCGTAGGGAGCCAAGCGTTTGGGTCAAAGACACGGCTCTCCGGCGACATGCTCCCCGGGACGATGAAGACATTGACCAGCAGGTAGACCATGAGGTTGGAGGCGATGAAGTTGAACATGATGGTGGTGATGACGATGTGGCTCCCCCGGTACGCCTGGAGATACGCCGGGATCGCTGCCCACGCCGCGCCGAAGAGCATCGCCGCCCCGATCGCCAGTGGCAGCAAGGCCCAAAACGGCAACACATGATCAAACGCCAACAGCACCAGTGCGACCCCCAGTCCGCCGATGTACGCCTGTCCCTCGCCTCCGATGTTGAAGAGCATCGCATGAAACGCGATCGCGACCGCCAATCCCGTGAAGATGAAGTTGGTCGCATAATAGAGGGTGTAGCCGACCCCTTCCGCATATCCGAAGGCTCCCTGAAACATGACAGCAAATGCCTTGAACGGGTTTTCACCAATGAGCGTGATGACGACCCCGGCGACGAGGAGTGCGAGTGCGATGTTGATGAGCGGGATCAGGATAATGTCTGCCCACGCGGGCAAGGGTTGGCGTCTCATGCGGGCACCTCCTCGGTCGATGTAGTGGGGTCTGGGGTGTGAGCGTTGGCCATCATCAGCCCCAGTATCTTCTCATCTGCTTCTGAGGCGGCGACTTCACCGACGATCCGCCCCTCAAACATCACGACGATCCGATCGGCCAGACTCATCAGCTCATCGAGCTCCCCCGAGACGAGCAGCACGGCACTCCCCGCATCCCGCATCGCGACGATCTGCTTGTGGATAAACTCAATCGCCCCGATGTCCACGCCCCGGGTGGGCTGGCCGACCAGCAGGACTTTGGGACTCGGATCCATTTCGCGGGCGAGGATGAGCTTTTGCTGATTGCCGCCGGAGAAATTGGCTGATTTGAGCGAGGGGTGCGCCGGACGGACATCAAACGCTTCCATCAGATGACGGCAGTGATCGATGATGGCGCGGGGTTTGGTGAGCAACGTGCCGTTGTATTCTGGAGAAGTGTGGTAGCCGAGGATGGCACTCTCGGCCGCCGAAAACTCCCGCACCAGCCCCCGCTTGAGACGATCTTCGGGGACATGAGCGACCCTCCAGGATCGCACTTGCTCTGGATTGGTGGGGTGTGCGGAGGTGACGGTGTGGCCGCTGATGAGCATTTCCCCTTCTCCAGGTGGCAGGATACCGGAGAGGAGATCGAGCAGCTCACTCTGACCGTTGCCCGAGACCCCGGCGATCCCGACGATCTCCCCGGCACGCACTTCGAGGGAGACACGGTCGAGTCGGGCGACCCCATAGTGGTCGTAGAGACTCAGGTTTGTCACCTGCAGGAGCGGTTCCCCCGGCTGGGCGGGGGCTTTGTCGATCGTCATGCGTACTTTGCGCCCCACCATCAGCTCAGCCAACTCTTCCCGACTGGTCTCAGCGGTGACACGGCTGGCGACGATTTCGCCCTGACGCATCACCGACACATGATCGGTCAAGGCCATGATCTCACGGAGTTTGTGGGTGATGATGATCACCGTCGTCCCCTGCTCCCGCAGCGAACGGAGGATCGCAAAGAGCTGATCGGTCTCTTGGGGCGTCAGTACACCCGTGGGCTCATCGAGGATGAGGATACGGGCTCCTCGGTAGAGGGCTTTGAGGATCTCGACCCGCTGGAGCTGGCCGACGGGGAGATCGCTGATGAGCGCATCCTTCTCCACCGCCAGTCCAAATTCTCTCTCCAGCCGATCCAGTTCTGCGGCTGCGTCGGTGATGCTCCCTGCAAGCATCGCCCCACTCTCCGCCCCAAGCATTACATTTTCCAATACAGTGAAATTCTCTACCAGCATAAAGTGCTGATGCACCATCCCGATCCCCGCAGCGATCGAATCGGCTGAATTGCGGATAGCGGTGCGCTTACCAAAGATGTAAATCTCCCCTGCGTCGGCTTCGTAAAAACCATAGAGGATACTCATGAGCGTCGATTTGCCGGCACCGTTTTCGCCGACGATGCCGTGGATGGTGCCAGCCTCGACTTTCAAGTTGACATGGTTGTTGGCTTGAACAGTCCCGAAGCTTTTGGAAATGTTGCGTAGGTCGATCGCATAGGTGGGGTCAGAAGAGGTAGGTGCCATGCTTTGCCTTATGTCTCAACGGTAGCCCGTAAAAGGGGATAAAACGTTTTGGAGCAGGGACTTTCGTCCCGTTGCGCAGGGCTGAAGCCCTGCCTCCAGGATGGACAAACGTCCACAGGTTTAGTATTTGCAGCTGTTGTCGCTCATATAGTCGTGGACGTTGATCTTACCGGCGATGATGTCTTCACGGGCTTGATCGACCGCTTTTTTCATGGCAGGCGTGATGAGCTTCTCGTTGTACTTATCCAGCGCCCAGCCGACACCGTTCTCTTTGAGTCCGAGGACTTGGACGCCGGGTTTGAATGTCCCTTCTTTGACCGATTTGAGGACGTTGTAGGCGGCGACATCGACCCGCTTGACCATGGAGGTGAGCATGGTGCCCGGCTGGAGGTAGTTTTGGTTGGAATCGACCCCGATGGCGAGTTTGCCCGCATCTTTGGCGGCCTGATAGACCCCGACACCGGTACCGCCGGCTGCGGCGAAGATCACATCGGCTCCCCGGTCAAACTGCCCTTTGGCCAGCTCCCCACCCCGGCTGGGGTTGTTCCAAGCACTCGGAGTGCTGCCGGTCATGTTGGCAAGCACTTCGGCCTTGGGATCGGCATATTTGACCCCCTGCTCATACCCACATTCAAACTTACGGATCAGCGGGATGTCCATCCCGCCGATGAAGCCCACTTTGTGAGTCTTGGAAGCCATGGCGGCAAGCATCCCGACGAGGAAAGACCCCTCATGCTCCTTGAAGACAATCGACTGGACGTTGGGCTTGTTGACGACCATATCGATGATAGCAAACTTGGTCTTGGGGAATTCACCCGCGACTTTGTCCACCGCCGGCCCTTGTGCGAAGCCAATACCGAGTACCGGGTTGCCGCCATGCTGTGCCATCTTGCGGATCGCCTGCTCCCGCTGGGTCGCGTTGGTCACTTCGAAGTATTTGTAGTCCACTCCGGTCTCTTTTTTGAATTTTTCGATCCCGTTATACACCCCCTGGTTGAACGACTTATCAAAGCGTCCCCCCATATCGAAGACCACCGCCGGTTTGAAGTCCGCTGCACCCGCAACGGAGACTGCCATGATTGCAGCCATCGCTGCGCTTTTCCACTGGATCATTTTTTCTCCTTATTGGTATTGGATAGAACCTCTGAAACACTTTTCAAGTAGAGGTTTCACTCGATGGCGACAAAGGAGCACTCACCCCAAAAGGGGCACTTACGGTTGCGACTGCCAGAGCTATTGAGTGAAACCACGATTTTTCAGAGGAATCAGTGAGCAATTTTATCGCAATTTGTCTTCAACTTTACAACTTATAACGACAAGGTACTCTCCAATGCAATGCGGATCATCTCATCAAATTTCGTCTGCCGCTCCTCTGGCGTCGTGACGGCTCCGGTGATGAGATGGTCAGAGATACTCAGGAGGCAGGCGGCCTGCTTGCCCGTCGCCTTGGCATTGGTAAAGAGCCCAGTGGACTCCATCTCCACACACTGCGCACCGGTGACGGCGATGGTCTCTTCGAGAGGGCGGGCACTGTAAAATACATCACTTGAGTGGGTGCGTGCTTCGTGAAGAGGCAATCCCAGCCCCTCTGCTGCACTCCGAATCGCCGCGTTGACTTCAGGCGTCGGATGCGTCACATGGGTCGCCTCTCCGAGTACGAGCTGCGGGAATGCGGTCGAGTCGTTGTACGCTTCGGTGACGAGCACCACATCGTAGACATCGAGTGCCTCATCATACGCCCCGGAGGAGCCCACCCGGATGATGGTATCGACCTCGTAAAATGTGAACAACTCATACGAATAGATCCCGATAGAGGGCACCCCCATCCCCGATCCGGCGATGGTGACACGCCTCCCCCGGTACTCTCCGGTATACATATACATATTGCGCACACCATTGACATGCTGGACATTCTCCAGATACGTCTGGGCGATAAACTGCGCCCGCAACGGATCGCCTGGCATCAACACGACATCAGCGATCTCCTCTTTTTTGGCTTCGATATGGGGGGTCATGGTAGGTTCCTTTTGGTTGTGATGATGAAATAGTAGCATATTCCGATCACAACAAAGGCAATCATCCCGTAGGGGCAGATCCGCGTATCTGCCCGGGTGGCAAATGCCACTCTATCCGGGGCTGGGACTTCAGTCCCACAAAATGTGACAGCATATCACCGCGTGATTTTATATTGGTATTTTCACTGTAGGGACACTGTTGGTTTAAGAATCATGGCACAAAAATTCAGAATACCTAAAAAATATGTCAAATTGTGCCCTGACCGTAGGGAGGAAATGCCCTTGGGGTGCATACTTTGTTATTTTAACGGACATTTTTGGTGTTCTG
>WFMQ01000025.1 GCA_015488995.1 Nitratifractor sp.
GAAACTCTCCGTCACCGCCTACCTCAGTGAGGAGCTCATCACCGAAGACCGCCTCCGCCTCGAGCTCTACCGGCGTCTGGCACAGTGTGAGAGTGTGGGGGAAGTCTATGCCATCGAAGAGGAGATCACCGATCGCTTTGGCAAGCCCGATACGGTGACGCGACAGTTTATCGATGTGATGGCGATCAAAGTTTTGGCGTTGCAAAAAGGGATCTCCAAGGTCTCTTCCTACCAAAAGCGGGTCTTTTTTGAGTATCAGGATGATGCTACCGACAAAAAGATTTTGGAATCCCCCAGCAAAGATGATGACGATATCATCGCTACGGCATTGCGTTTCTTGCGCGAAAAGAGTCATATTCATTAATTTTAAGTTAATGCTAAAGAATATTAAGTTAAGATAGCAGGGTGAGATTCCAACTTAAAGGAAAGACAATGAAAAAGTTGTTGAACACACTTGCATTGTTAGCGTTAGTTGCTGGAAGTCAAGCCCAAGCGGGTAAAAACTATGAACCCGCCGACTCGGATGTGCTTCCGGTCGAAATCCCAAGCCCTCTGTATGTGGGTGTGGGGGGAATCTGGTCGGGTGTCAGTCGCGACTGCTGCGACGGTGTCAGCCGCCGAAAAGACTCTACGTACGGGGAATTGGTACGCTTAGGATACGACTTCAACCCATTTTTTGGGGTTGAGGCACGTGCACTCCAAGGCAACCTTGGCGTCGATTTCGCCAAAACCACCCATTACGGTATCTATCTGAAGCCGCAGTATCATATCAACGCCCTGACCAATATCTACTCATTGGCGGGATACGGTCATACTACGGTCGCATGTACGACGGCTGACTCCAAAAGCAGCAAACAAGACTTCAATAAAAATGGCTTGAGCATTGGGCTTGGGGTCGAGTATGATTTGTCAGGCGATCAGGGGGTACAAGGGGATGAAGAAGAGGGGTGGGGTCTGTTTGCCGATTGGCAAAATCTGGCCCGCCAAGATGGAAAATACAAAGCGAATGTGAACGTTGTCTCTGCCGGCGTCACCTATGATTTCTGATCGGCGGGTTTGAGGCCAAGGACCGATGGTGTTGCCTTCTCGTGTGATGCTGGTTGAGGATGAGCCGATTTCGCAAAACCTCGTCCGCACCATCTTGGAAGGTCTGGAGATAGAGTTGGTCGGGTGCTATGACAATGCACACGACATACGGGAGGCACTCCCCCATCACCCCTGCGACTTGATTTTGATGGACATCAATATCAAAGGTCCCGAAGACGGCATCCAGTGTGCCCGCTCACTTCTCGAGCACTATGACATCCCCATCATTTTTATTTCGGCATACAATGACAGTGAAACACTCGCAGAGGTGATGGAGCTCTCCCCCTATGGCTTCATCACCAAGCCGTTCAGTGCCAAAGACATCGAAGTGGCGATGGGGATTGGCTTCAAACGTTTTTGTGTCGATCAGGCGGCCGCCAGCGAAGTACCTCCATCCCCCACACGCATCGCGATTACAGATACGTTGCTCTTCGATACCGAGACACACATGCTCTATGACCAGCAAGCGTGGGTGCATCTCAACAAAAAACAGACAAAATTGATCGAGATGCTCGTCGCATCGCGTAATCGGGTTGTCGCGTATGAAACCCTCATCCAAACGATATGGCCTGATGGTCAGGTGGCCAGCTCGTCATTGCGCACACTTGTCTATTCATTGCGACATTTGCTCCCCGGTCTCCCGATCGAATCCCACAGCAAGATGGGCTACCTGCTGCGTACTGTTTCCGACTCTGAGCCGCTTTGAATCGCAACCTTAATGAGCCGCCCCTCCCCCCAGTTGCACCAATTCTTGACACTGGTCATCGTGTTTGTTCTGGGCAAGACGACGGCACACGTCTCCCCCGGCTGGGGTGAGGCGGCTCTTTTGCTGGTGTTTGCATGGGGCGTCGAGCATGCACTGATCCGTATCCGTCAAGGATCCCTTACCTACATCAGCTACTCATCGCTCTCCACGACTTTGGGGATCTTACTGATGCTGGCGGTTTCGGAAGCGTGGATATATGGTATTTTGATCCTCCTTGCACTGGTTCAGAAGCATATCGTGACCCTCGAGGGACGCCACTTTTTCAACCCCTCCAATTTTGCCTTGATCGTCGGGATGGTTTTTTTCTATCATGAGGCGCATGTGGTGTTGGGGCAGATGGGAGAGCGGCTTTGGTTGCAAGGTGTGGTGGTGGGGTTGGGGGTGTTGATTCTGCTTCGAGTGGAGCGGTGGCGGATCCCGATCGTATTTGTGGTCGGGTACCTTCTGTTTGAGTATCTTTGGGTGGTGGGGTACGATCCGGTGATGACCTTTGAGGATGTGTTGGATCGGTTCAGTTCGGTTGCCTTTGTGGTGTTTGTCACCTTTATGCTGACCGATCCCCGGACGACACCATCACGGGAGATGTGGCAAGGGGCGTTTGCTCTCGCGATTGCAGCAGGGGGGGCGATGCTGGATCGTTGGTTTGGCTTTCGGGTGCAGCATCTTTTTATGGTTTTGTTTCTCCTCTCGGTATGGGTACCGCTGATGGAAGCTGAGAAAAACAAGCGCAAAATGGTTGTACGCGTCACCATCCCTATTGCCCTTTTGGCGATCGGTGCTATAATCTACCTTGAACTCCAACCCCCATACTATTTTGCGATGGATGGGTAAATTGGTGATTGGTGATTGGTAAATGAAAAACGAAAGAGCATAGATGACGACGGAAGTTAAGATAAGTTTAGGAATTCTTGTTGCCGGAACAATGGGGCTGGCGGTGTATTGGTTCATGCCGCAATCGTCGGATTCGCAGCCTGCCTTGTCGGATCATACTGCTTCTGTCGAAGAGATTATTCTCCCGCAGTATGATCCGGCAACCTATCGAAAGGTACCGGAAGTGCAGGCATACCTGTCGGAGGTGAAGAGAAGTATCGCAAAAGGGGAAGGCTTCCTGCCGTTGGATGACAGTGAGCTGGATGCTGGCGGAGAAAAAGCCCAAGCATTGCTGCTCAAAGACTCCCGTTTCCTCAAAGACACTCGATCGGGCGATCAGCCGATGCACAACGACATGATGCGGATCGTCCCAGCTCCGGTGGCTTCACTTAGCCCCTCGGCACAATCGGTGTGCCAATCCCATCCGTGCTATCAAGCCGAAAAATACAACTTTGTCACCAACGCTACGACCCGGGCGATCGTCGATACCGAGGCGGGCGCAGTGCTCTCGGTCGATTATTTCCCCAACACCCAGCCGGACATCAGCCACCGCCTCAAAAAAGTGGCCGAAGCGATCGCGCTGAATGCCCCCGAGGTCAAAGAGGAGCTGGGACACCTCCCGTCACGACGCGAAATCACCATGGCCAACGTCCGGGGAAGCATGAAAGAATCCCCCTGCGAAAACACGATGCACCTCTGCGTCGCTCCGACGTTTGCCGATCAGGAGAAGGCGCGGGCATTGTGGGCGGTGATCGATCTGACACAACTCCGGCTTGCTGCTGCCAAGTGGGCGGGGCTGGGCAAGACCACGACCCCGGCGTGTATCTCCGAGCGGAGCCTCGAAAACCGCTACATCATGGAAAACTATTGTCAAAAAGATACCCATCTCGCTCGCAACGGCTGGACGATCACCTACCGTCTGACCGCGTCGGATGGTCTGGAGATCCGTGATGTGCAGTTTCGTGGCAGGCCGGTGCTCCATTCGGCCAAGATTGTCGATTGGCATGTGGCGTATCAGCAGGCGGGTGGAGGTGAGAACCTCGACACCTCGACGGAGACGTATGTTGCGGGGCGTCGGGTGGAGTATGTC
>WFMQ01000026.1 GCA_015488995.1 Nitratifractor sp.
GAGGATCCTCCCCGCGTCGGGGGTGAGAAAGCCGGAGAGGAGATCGAGCAGGGTCGATTTGCCACTGCCGCTCTCACCGAGGATGCCGACCACGCCACCCGCCGTGACAGACAGATCATAGCGGTACGGCTTGGCATCCTCGGTGCCGGGGTGGGTGTAGGTGAGATGTTCAATGCGCAGCATGGGGCTCCTTGGTCTCATCGTCTCCGTATTGTACCGCAAAAAACACCCCGAAGACCAACACCAGCAGCACCAACGCCACCCCCGCCGCATCGGTGGTGCGGTAGGAGCCCATGAGCTGGTAGAGGTACCACGGCAGGGTGGTGATCTCCCGATTGCCAAAGAGAGCGATGACCCCAAGATCTCCGAGTGAGAGGGAGAAGGAGAGGGCGGCGATGTAGCGGATCGAACGGCGCAGATAGGGCCACTCAGCATGGCGCCAGCGTTGGAGGGGAGTCAGGCCGAGGGAGAACACCAGCTTGTCGTATCGGCGGGCGGTTTTTTCCATCGCGGGGACCAGGATCGCCAGTGCAAACGGCAAGGACATGAGGAGATTGGCGGTGAGGAGGGCGACCAGTCCCCAGACATTGATACTGCCCCCCATGGTGCGGGCGATTACGAAAAAGCCCAACCCCAAGATGAGGGAGGGGATGGCGAGGTAGAGGTGACCCGAAAACGTGATGAGGAGAGCCAGCACGCGTCCCATCCCCCTCTCTGATATCCGCAATGGAAGCCCAAAGTGACGGCGGGCATCGGCCAAGGCAAGGGCGAAGAGCACTGTCACAAGTGCCGAAACCGTCGCGATGCCGAGACTCATCCCCAGCGAACGGAGAAAGAGTGGACGGGTGAAGAGGGGGAGGAGATCGGCGTGCAGTCCATCCTGTATCACGGCAATCAGAGGGAGGAGGTAGAGGATGCCCAGCATCGAGATGGTCGATCGCTGGAGGAGGGCTGTCCCGCGTCGCTCTGGCCAGGGGATGAGGCGACCCGATTGTTTGAGATTGTTGAGTCCTTGGGGGAGTCCAGAGGCGATGAGAAGCAGAGCGACGGAGATCATCAGTTGGATCGAAGCGATTTGGAGGGCAGCGGGGAGATCAAAATCGATCCGCACCGCTTCGTAAATCGCCACCTCGAGGGTGTTGTACGCCGGAGATCCTCCGAGGAGCAAAACGATCGCAAACGAGCTGAAACAAAGCAAAAAGATCGTGATCCCGATCCGGGGGAGGGTGCTGCGGATCGCGACCCACTCCAACGTCGTGAAGCGTTGCCAGGGGGAGAGGCCGAGGCTGGCACTGAGGCGGTACTTCTCCACAGGGATTGATTCAAAGGCACGCAGCAGCCCCAGAGAGGCAAACGACGCATTGAGATAGACATGGGCGATGAGGATGCCGCTGAGTCCATAGACGTAGCTACCAAAGGTGTGACCGGTGAGGAGTTGTGTGAGCTGATTGAGCCAGCCGTGGTTGCCCAGTACGGTGATGATCCCGAAGGCGACGATGAGTGAGGGGAGCACCAGCGACGAGCCGAAGAGGGCCACCACCATCCCCCGACAGCAGAAGCGAGGCTGATGGGCGAGGCTCCAAGCGAGCAAGAGACCCAGCCCCAATGAAAGTAGGGTCGAGAGGGTCGCTTGAAACAGGGTGAATGTCAGCAGAGAGAGGATCCGATCACTCACCGGAAAGGGGGCGATCCCTCCAGCAGCATGATACAGCGTCCCGAAGAGCAACACGGCCAACCCCAGTAACACGCTGGCAAGGATTAAGCCCGGCCAGAGGGTGGTGCGGAATCGCCAAAGTTGTTTCAGCATATTGGGCTACCTGAGCAAGAAGATCGAAATACAAAACTGCATAGGGTGTGCAACCGCACACCACAATCGCACAACGATTGGTCACAATGTTCCTGTGATGTGACCGTTGAAAGGTGCGCAATTGTACACCCTACGCGAGAGCGGAATGCATCCATATTGTTGAGAGCAATTTGGGTTCCATATCGGGAGATAGGGAAGCAGAAATTGCTGTCCATGATTCTACTTGGCGATCGCCCCAAGCCACTCATCGATCCATGCTTTGCGATTCTTTTGAACCGTCGCACCATCCATGAGGATCATTTTCGGCACATACAGGCTCTTAAATCCGTCAGGCAGTCCTTGGGCTGTCTTGCGCACCGGATAGGTCCAGTTGGTTGTCGGGATGATGTCGGCGAAGGTCTCCGAGGTGATAAAGTCGAGAAACTTCTGCGCCAGTTTGGGGTGCGTAGAAGACGTGAGCGCAGCGCCCAGCTCAATCTGCCCATAGTGTCCTTTGGGGAAGTTGGCGGTCTTGTACTGGAATTTTTTCTCAGCGATGATGTGGTACGCGGGGGAAGTGGTGTAGGAGAGCACCATATCCGCCTCCCCTTTGAGGAAGAGATTGTAGGCTTCGGACCACCCTTTGGTGATGGTGAGGATATGGGGAGCGAGACGCTTCCAGTAGTCAGCGGCCTTGTCACCGTATTGGGCTTTGATCCATAGTAGAAGCCCCAGACCGGGGGTGGAGGAGCGGGGGTCTTCGATGACGATCTTGAAAGACTTGGGCATGTTGGCCAGCTCTTCGAGTGAGGTGGGGACTTTGTGGGTCTTGTTGCTGTCATACACAAAGGCAAAATAGCTATAGTCGTATGGGACGAACGTATCGTCCTTGTACGGTGCGGGGAGGGTGAGTTTGGAAGTATCGGTGTGATGTGGGGCAAACAGGCCGGTCGCCTTGGCCATATCAGCTGTGGAGGTGTCGAGCCCGAGGAGGACATCGGCCTGAGTGCTTTTCCCCTCGAGCTGAATTTTGCGCAGGGAACCGATGGCACTCGATGAGGGGACAAAATACAGTGTGCAGTTGTTTTCTTTTTCAAAGGCCGCTTTGACTTTGGGGGCTGGCCCCCAATCGGCGGCAAAGGAGTCATACGTGTAGACGGTGAGGGTCGGTTTGTCGGCTGCGTGCAGCGTCATGGATGCCAGGAGTGTGGCGGCGATGAGTGTGAGTGTTTTTTTCATGGTTGTCCTTGCGGTAAAGTATATGCAGGGAGAGAAACGTGTGAGAAATGGAGTATCTCTTCCTTACGCCGGTATTATCCGGTTCAAGTTCGACGGGTAGGTCGTCAATGACCTTCTCAGCTGTATTTCAGCACCCCGAGAGCGTTGACGTGACACTATAACACATCAGGATAAAAATTGGGTTAACGGTCGGGGAGGAGAATGTATGTTATAATCAACCCAATCAAACATAAGGAGCATCTATGTCCATCAATGACATAAAAGATATGCCGTTACAAGAGCGTATGTTGTTTATGGAGGTGTTGTGGGATTCTTTTGTTCAGAACGATACGGCGATTGCTTCACCGGACTGGCACGGGGAGATTTTGCAAGCCCGTACTGAAATCATGAAAAACGAAAACGTAAAAACCTACACACTCGATGAGCTTAGGCAACAGAGATAGGATGAAGCTTCATACCGTCATTACGACTGAATTTGCTTTGAGCGATTTAAAAGCGGCTCAAAGTTTTTATGAAAAACAAGCTTCAGGGCTTGGTGCATATTTTTTTGATGTTCTGATTACAGATATAGAATCATTGCATCTGTATGCAGGGATACACGCCAAAGAATTTGGATACTTCAAAATGCTATCCAAACGTTTTCCCTATTCGATCTATTATGATATTGTAGAAGATACGACGGCAAGAGTAATCGCCGTCCTCGATCAGCGAAACAATCCTGTCAGTAACTACACCCAGCTTGTTGCACGAAGATAATTTGTGGGGCTGAAGCCCCTTTAGTTGCGAATCCCACTCAGCTCCTGCGCCACTTTGGTTCGTTTCGCTTCGGCTTCTTCCAGCGCCGCCCGGTTTTGGGCGATGACGGCTTCGGGGGCGTTGGCGACGAATTTTTCGTTGTTCAGCATGCCGGAGAGTTTGGCGATCTCTTTGTCGAGTTTGGCGAGCTGTTTTTCGAGTTTGTCGATGATGCCGCTCATGTCGATGTCGGCGGTTGAGATGAAGGTCTCGACGTGGTCACTCACATCGGCTACGGCATTTTCCGGTTTGGCATCGACGAAAGTGATGGTGCCTACCTTGCCCAGCTTTTCGATGAAGGCGCCGAGCATCGCTTCATCCGCTGGGTGGCCGAGCTTGACGTAGGCCTGATCGATGTGGCGGTTGGCCTGGTCGATGAGGGTTTTGCAGCGACGGACGGAGACGATCGCTTCAATGGCGAGGGCAAAATCATCCATGATTTGTGCATCGGGCTCTCCGGCGACGGGGTAGGGCTGCACCATGATCGACTC
>WFMQ01000027.1 GCA_015488995.1 Nitratifractor sp.
CCGCAAAGTCCGCCCCTTCATCCTCCGCCGTACCAAAGAGGCCGTCGCCCTCGAACTCCCCGCCAAAACCGAGATCGTCAAACGCGCCACCTTCGACCCCAAACAAGCCGCCCTCTACGAAAACATCCGCATCACCATGGAGCAAAAAGTCCGCGATGCCGTCGCTGCCAAAGGGCTCTCTCGCAGCCACATCACCATCCTTGATGCCCTTCTCAAGCTCCGTCAAGTCTGCTGCCATCCCCAGCTCCTCAAGCTCAAGGCCGCCCAAAAAGTCCACCACTCTGCCAAGCTCGATCTCTTCCTCGAACTCCTCGATGAGCTGATGAGCGAGGGGCGCAAGGTGTTGGTCTTTTCCCAGTTTACCACCATGCTCACCATCCTCGAGAAGGAGATCAAATCCCGCAAGATCCCCTACACCAAACTCACCGGTGCCACCCGCAAGCGGGACGAGGCGATCACACGCTTCACTTCGGGCCAGGCAGATGTCTTCCTCATCAGCCTCAAAGCTGGTGGGGTCGGGCTCAACCTCGTCGCCGCTGATACCGTCATCCACTACGACCCCTGGTGGAACCCCGCCGTCGAAAATCAGGCGACCGACCGCGCCTACCGGATCGGGCAGGATAAACCGGTCTTTGTCTACAAACTCATCGTCGAAAACAGCATCGAGGAGAAGATCCTCAAACTTCAGGAGAAGAAACAGGCGATCCAAGATGGCATTTATGGTGACAAAGAGCAAGACGAAAAAGAGCTCTTCAAAGGGGAAGAGCTCCTCTCGCTCCTCAGGTTGGAGCCATAGGATGGAGTTATAGTGCCCTTCACCGGTTTCCCACCCGAGGCGATCACCCTCCTGCACGACATCATCGATCACAATGACAAAGTGTGGTTTGAGGCACATAAAGAACGCTACCTCCGTGACATCCTCGCCCCCTCCAAGGCATTCGTCGAGGCGATGGGGGAGCATCTGCAGATCCTCGTCCCCTCCATCCATGCTACCCCCAAGGTCAACCACTCCCTCTTTCGCATCTATCGTGATGCCCGTCTCCACCCCACACGCCCCATCAAAGAGCGGATTGGGGTGATTTTTTGGCAGGGGGGAGGGCATCGGATGAACAGCAGCAGTTTCTATATGCATTTTGATACCCATGAGGTGTTGGTCGCAGCCGGGATACGGGCGTTCAAGCCGCCGATGATGGCGACCTACCGTGATTACATACAGCATCCAACCCACCGAGAAGAGCTTCATGCAATCTTGGAAGCGTTGCAGGTCAAAGGGTACACGCTCCCCACAGCCCGCTACAAGCGCATCCCCCGAGAATGTAATGACGACCTCCCCTATCCGGAGTTGACCAAGCTCGGCGGTGTCTTTGTCGCCACCACCTTCCCGATCGATGCAGTGTTCCATTCCGAAGCCCTCATCGATCGGCTTTTCAAGCATTACGAAACGCTCCTGCCCCTCCAGCAGTGGGTGTACACCATGACCTTGCACCCCGCAGAAGACGCATGATCTTTGGTACGACCTCCATGCTGGAGATTCTGCACACCCTCCGTGCCAAGGTCACGTCATGCACTCCCGGTGACATTCTCAGCTTCCATGCCCCCGATCCCGATGGGTGCATGGGGTGTTATGCTGGAGAGATCTTTACTGTGGATGACACACCGTATCGCCATCACAGCTGGCACAGTTGGGATCGGCTTGCTCAGCTCCTCGGCTGTCGGATGCTCACGCCGCACCCTGCCACCCCACCTCTCGTGACGGTACGGCTCCAAAAGCTCGACCCCACCCAATCGTTTCACAGAAGTAGCGAAGCAAAATACGCCACCACAAGCCTCTTTGCCCGGATCGACAAGCGGGAAGAGCCGGACTTTCTCTATCACTATTTACAAGCACTCGATGAGGTGAAGTTTCGCACGCGAAATCGGATCCTCGATCTCGGGGTCTCTCGTGGGGATGAGTTGGGGGTGATTCTGGAGGGGATCGATGGTGACACCCCCGAGATGATCGGCATCGACCTTGACCCCACTGCCATCGAAGCCGCGCGTACCCATTACCCCGATGCTACCTTTTACTGCCACGACATCCACGACCTTGATAGCCTCGACCTCGGACGCATCGATCTGCTCATCACTATCGGCACCCTCCAAAGCCCTGCGATCGAGACCAAGCCCCTCATCATGGATCTGGTGCAGCACCGCCTCACTGAGACCGGTGCCCTCATCCTCGGCTTTCCTGCCAGTCGCTGGATCGATGGAGAGCTGCTTCCCGGGGCTCACGCTCCCCACTACGCTTTTGCCGAATCTTCCTTGCTCATCAAAGACATCTACTGGATCAAAAAATACCTCCAGCAACACCGCTACCGTGTCCGGATTTTTGGACAGAGCTATTGGTTTTTGGTGGCAACACGGATATTAAGAGTAGACAAGGTATAGTTCACACAAACATTCAAGGAACATCTCATGAAAACCCTCATGCTTCTCTTTGGCTGGACATTTGCCGCCTTTGCTTTGCTTCAATTTATCCAGATCGATATCCCGACCCCACCGACCCCCAAAGCGGGGGATCGCATCTCGGCACCCGCCCCCGTCATGGCGGCCATCAAAAAAGGGTGCTACGACTGCCACTCCAACCGCAACAACATCCCTTGGTACGGCAACATCGCTCCCATATCGTTTGAGGTGCGTCAGCACGTCAAAGATGGGCGCAAATGGCTCAACTTCGATCTTTTCAACCGGTATACTGAAGAGAAAAAACAAAAGATCTACCAAGGTACTGTCAAAACCGTCACCAGCGGAGCCATGCCCATCCCGTTGTACCTCTGGAAACACACAGAAGCTCGTCTCAATCCCGCTGAGCGTAAGGCGATCATCGGTTGGGCCAAGGGTAAAATTGGGGAGTAAGCACCCTCTCAACGCGACTGAAGTCGCGTCCCCAATCATAAATAGCTTAATAAATTCTTCAACATCTCTAATCAGGATAAATTTTATCCTAATTCAGAATTTTTTATGATATACTTCTTGACACACATCAAGAAAAGGATAGACCATGCCAAAGATCAATACTTACACCGACATCTCCGAGGTCGATCGCGAAGCCAAAAAAGACCTCATCGATCGCCACTCTCCGTTCGTCCATTGTGCCGAGACTGCCCAAGCCGGCGAGCCATTTGAAGTGACCGTCAAGATGGGGAACGAATACACCCACCCCGATGACTTCGATCACTACATCGAGTCGGTCACACTTTTCAACGGTGACACCCTCCTGGCGCGTGCCACGTACGTCCCGGGAACCCTGGGCAATACCAAAGCCCACAATACCACGACCTTCACCATCATCCCGACGGGTAAGAAGCTCAAACTCGTCGCTCACGGCTACTGCACCAAGCACGGCATTTGGGAAGGCCCCACCGTCGAAGTGCCTGTCGAAGGCTAAACCACGTACCGGCTGCACCCTTTTCTGGGTGCGGTCATTCTCCCCGTCCCCCTTTTTTCTATTCGCACCCTTTCTCGTATTCAAGTCGTTCGATCAAGGCATCCAGTGCTACGGGTTTGCTGTACAGATACCCCTGTCCGATTGTGCATCCCTTGTCCTGCAAAAATCTTTCCTGCTTGTGGGTCTCTATCCCCTCAGCTACGATGGCAAAGTTCATCGTATTGGCCAGTACGATGATGGCTTCGACGAGGCTGTCTCCATGGGGATCTTCGCCGATACTGTCAACAAAAAGTTTGTCAATCTTGATGGTATCGACCGGCAAATCTTTGAGCATACTCAGGGAAGAGTACTCGACACCAAAATCATCGATGGCAATGCGAAATCCCTTCTGGCGGAACGCCTCGAGTTTTTTCCGGTTTTCTTGTGTCGGGGACATCGCGACACGCTCCGTGATCTCAAGGACGATGTCCTTGGGGGTGAGATGATAGGTGTGCAGCAAGGCCATGAAGCGTTCCAGCAAATCGGTTTCTGCAAACTGCATGCTTGCTACGTTGACGGCGATGTGGTCGAGCGGGGCACCCCTCTCACGTATCCTTTGGAGGGCGCGACACGTGGACGCAAAGACATAATAGCCGATCGCCACGATGTGCCCGTCCTCCTCAGCGGCAGGGATGAATTGGTCTGGCATCACCTTGCCCAAGGTGTGGCTGTTCCATCGGATCAGTGCCTCTGCAGAGACTGTCTTGTGTTCCTCCAAATCATATTGTGGTTGGAACACGAGGGAAAACTCATGCGCATCAAGCGCGGTTTGCAATGCAGACGTGATGGTGAGTCGCTGCCTGAGCTCGATGGAGAGAGCTTCGGTGTAGAAGCGGAAACGATTTTTCCCGTGTGCTTTTGCGTCGTACATTGCACTGTCGGCGTATTGGATCAGGGTGTGTACCTCCTGGCTGTTGTCTGGGAAGAGTGCGATCCCGATGCTGGCAGTTGTGTTCAGGGTGTGGTTGCGGATGTGCAGGGGTGCTTTGATCGCTTCGATCATGGCGTTGGCTACTGCAGCAGCTTGGTCGGGGGCTGATAGATTTTCGAGGAGGATGACAAACTCATCCCCACCCCAACGTGCGAGAAAATCCTGCTCCGTCAGTACGCTTCTCAATCGATGGGCGATTTGAATCAGCATCGCATCGCCGGTGTCGTGCCCCAGGGTGTCGTTGACGACTTTAAAGCGATCGAGATCGACAAACAGGAGGGCAAGCCTGCCGTGGCTGCGGCGTGCCTGATGCAACACCTGGACAAGATACTCCTCGAAACGTACCCGATTGTACACCCCCGTCAGCGGATCATGGTAGGCGAGGTAATCTATCTTTTTCTGGGATATTTCCCAAGATCTCAAGTCGGTCTGTACCGCGATGTAACTGACCGAACCGTCTGTCTCGACAATCTTCTTGGAAGTGTTCCAGACGGGGATCTCTTCACCATTTTTGCAGCGAATGACGATCCGGCCTCGCCAGACCCCTTCCGTCTCGATCGCCTTCATCATCTCTTCATAGTCGTTTTGGTTGTGGTGGTGTGCACGAAAAAAGTTGATCGGTTTTCCTCGAATCTCCTCGGGTGTGTAGCCATACATTTTGGAAAAGGCAGCATTGGTCGTCACGAGGGTACGCTCAGAATCGGCGATGATAATGGCCTCCTCGGTCTGGTCGAAAATCGCGGCCGCCCTTGCGAGCTTGTGGTTCTGTTCGATGTACGCCGTTATGTCCAGTTTGATCGCCAGAAAGCTGATCAACTCCCCTTCCAAAAAGATGGGGACAATCGAAGCCCGTTCGTAATAGAGCGATCCATCCTTGCGCTTATTGACAAACTCCCCATTCCATGTGTCACCCTGATCGAGTGTCCGGTAGAGGTCGGCATAAAATGCATCGTCGTGTTGGCCCGATTTGAAGAGAGCGGGGGTTGCGCCTTTCACCTCGTCAAAACGGTATCCTGATGTGCGCTCAAAGGCTCTGTTGACGTAAGTGATGTGGTGATCCGGATCGGTGATGAGGATGGTGTTGTCGCTATGATTGACAGCGAATTGAAAGGCTTGAAGCTCTGCACGTCTCTTCAACCCTCTCCAGTGTGCTATCAGTAAAAGCAGTATGAGCACGATCACTGCGATAAAAAAAAGCGCGGTGATGGTCTTGGTGATGCGAAGATTTTCGGCATAGGTTGTGTCCAGGAGATGATGCATCCGATCCAATGCCTCATGGAGTGGACTGTGCTGTATCTGTGATGCCACCGATCTGAGCGAGTCCAGTGTCTGGAGCATCAAACGGGTATGCGTGAAAAAATGGGTGAGCAGTGCTTGGTGGTGCTCCTTGGCCACGTTTCCGAGCTTGTCAATTCTCGTCTCAACAACATCACGACTGATATAAATCGTGGAGAGGTACTTCAAGAGGTAGAAAAGTGTTTCGTTGACCATGCGCTTCGTGGGGGTGGGAATCGTGGCATCCTCGCGTATCGTTTCCTGCAGATCGAAGAGGACATGGGAGATATTCATGACGGTGGAGTTTTGTGCCTTGAAATACTCGAGATCGTCGCGCTTCTCCTCGAAGGCTTTCCCGGTCGCATGTTCCGCTTCCAGCAGAGCCTTTGTATCGGAAAAGTGTTCAGCAATCCCTTTATTAAGGTGTGCTAAGACTGCTTCAAAATCCTCCATCTCATTGTTGATCACTCCATAGTGTTTGAACGCATTGACGTCGAGGGAGAAAGTGTCAAAATCGTGATCGATGAGTTCGAGATGCGCCACCTCGCTGTGGATGGTATGGTAGGCATTGATCTCTTTTTCGGTCAGAACCACATAGCCAAACAGTGACAAAACGGCGACGATAGAGGTGATGAGCAGCAGGGTGGTGGTGTCGCGCAGGGGCTTGAGTCTCATTGTGGCATGATCCCCTCGGGCAGTTGACCATCGAGTGTGTGCAAAAAAGCCAAGATGGCGTCCACATCCGCCTGAGTCATCTTGCGTCCGAGTTGATACTCAGACATCGTGAGGACAGCCTTTCGGAGACTCGTTTCGTGACCATCATGAAAGTACGGAGCCGTTTTGTCAATGTTGCGTAAGGAGGGCACTTTGAAAAAAAAGCGGTCTCGCTCTTTGTGCGTGACCGCGAAACGCCCCATGTCTGTCAGATTGCTTTCGACGAAAATACCAAATTTGTTGTACATACTCCCGCCGATATTCATCCCTTGATGGCAGAGGATGCACCCTTTGGTTTTGAAAAGAGTGTATCCCACCTTTGCTTGGGGGGATATCGCCTCTTTGTCTCCTCGTAAGTAGCGATCAAAGGGGGCGTTGGGGGTGATCAATGTCTTTTCGTACTCGGCGAGGGCATTGGCAATGTTTGTTGGGGTAATCCCATCGGGATAGATGGCTTGGAAGCGTGGGGCGTAGTCTGTTGTTTGCAAGAGGGGTATCAGCCGATCAAAGTGGTGCGCCATCTCTACAGGGTTTTCGATGGGACCACGTGCCTGCTCTTGGAGGTCTTTGGCCCTTCCATCCCAAAATTGACGGAAGTCAAAGACTGCATTATAGACCGTGGGAGCATTACGAGTCCCCTTGTGACCGTGGACCCCAAAGGATACCGGCAGATTGTCATCCCCCCCCTCTGTCAGATGATGACAACTGACACAGGCGATACTGTTGTCCACAGAGAGGCGGGTATCAAAAAAGAGCTTTTTCCCCAGTTCGGCTTTGTGTGGATCCACATCAAGGTGGTTTGGGATGGGCGCGATCAGATGATCCGAAGCCAGTGATAGAGCCGTCACTATGCACAACAACATTAGGGTACGTATCATGTATCACTCCTTGTTTTTTGAACAGTGGATGCACGGCATAGTGGGCACACACTAGTATGACACTCTAATTGTACTTATGATATGATTATGTTTTGATAAACCAAAACAGGTATTGAATGTCGGGAGAGCTGTTGGCGACGAGGGCAGAGAGGGCATGGTGTCTATTTTGGAAAAATTTTCAAGGAGAGTATGATGCGCAGTGTGGTCTTTAGGATGGTATTTGTGGTGGTGGTTTTGGCAGGTTTTGTCCGGGCTTTTGAGATAGACCCTCTCCCCAAAGGGAGTACGCTGACGGATGTGTTCAACACAAACTGCTTGCAAATGACCCAATCACAGCAGATGCTCAAAGGCTACATCATGGTGGGGCTTGGGAGTACGTTTGATGACCCTGCAGGGAGTTTGAAGCGTAGTATTCCGGTGTACGATCACCGCTTCAAAACCATTCGTAACTATTTTCAATCTCGTCTCAAGGACTCCAAAGCCATCGCGGCTTTTAATAAAGCACAAACCGTGTGGAATGCGAGTAAAAAAATCCTCATGGCTCCCCCGACCCAAGCGGGTGCCATACAGCTCAAGAAAAATTTTGCCAAGATGATCCCCCTACTTTTGCAGGGATCCAAGCCCGCTGCCAAAGGGGGGCTGGCGCTCTTGTCATTGACAGGGAAGCTCTGCCGCGCTCCCATGAAGATCACAATCGACTAATTGCTCAAGCTCTGGGGGGTACCTCAGCCAGATTATACGGCGGATGTGGAGAGCATCATCTCTGGATTTCACACCCATCTCAAGGAGCTTCGAGCCAACAAACGCAACAATGAGCAGACATTTGCACTGCTCAAAAAAGCGGAGACGGGATTTGTTTACTATGAGATGATGTACAACTCGAAAACATCTTTTATCCCCAATCTCCTCTCGCGCAAAGCCGATGACAACTTCGCCATCATCCGCGCCATCAAAAAAGAGTACAAGAAGCAGCTCAAGCGATAGTACCTTTTCGGCTCTTTACGGTGAGTCACTCCCTAGATGGGGAGTGTCCCCGTACCCCTCCATGCTTTATCCCTCATGCTTTATCCCGTCCTTTGGCTACCCCTCCAATCCGTATAGACAATCCCCTGCCACATTCTCGAGCATGAGGAGGGTGGGGTAATACAATGAGTTGATGTATCGGTATGTGCACAAAACATGCACGTACCGACGCTATGATGTGGATATCGAAACAAAAGGAAAATCATGAAACGAAGACATTTTCTCAAACTCGGAACCACATGCGCACTGGTGCCCCTCATAGGGCAGGCGGCCGCCAAGAGCACCTTCAAGCCGTTCAGTCAGACATTGCCCATCCCCAAGCTGGCATCGTACCGGATGGAGAATGGGGTCAAAATATTTGACCTCAAGATTCAAGAAGGCGAAATGCATTTTTTCAAGGGGGTGGAGACCGACACCTATGGCATCAATGCTGACTTCCTCGGGGAGACCATCCGGGTCAATGATGGTGACACCGTTCGGTTCAATGTCCTGAATGACCTCGATGAGATGACGACCCTCCACTGGCATGGGCTCAAGGTACCCGGCACCAGCGATGGCGGCCCCCACAGCATCATCCCCAAAGGGACAGTATGGCATGCCGACATGACAATCGGTCAGCATGCCTGTACCTGCTGGTACCACCCCCATACCAAGGGGCAGACCGGTCGGCAGGTCTTTATGGGGATGGCGGGGTTGTTCATCATCGATGACCCGGAATCCACCCGCCTCCCACTCCCCAATCATTATGGAGTCAACGACATCCCGCTGGTGATCCAGGATCGTCGTTTCTACGCGGACGGGCAATTTATGTACAAGCAGGGGATGCACGATACGATGATGGGGGTCACGGGTGATACCCATCTGATTAATGGTGTGGTCGATCCCTACGTCGAAGTGGATCCGGCACATGTACGGTTTCGTATCCTCAACGGCTCCAATGCCCGCATCTACAACCTGATGCTCGATGGGGGGTATTCGTTTCATCAGATTGCCAGTGACTCGAGCCTCCTCCCAGAGCCGGTGGCACTGAAAAACTTCATGCTCGCTCCCGGGGAGCGGGCTGAGGTCGTAATGGACTTCAGCCAGCATCCCGGCAAGACCTTCTATCTCGGGGATGGACTCGATCAGAAGCGTCTGCTCAAGATCGTCGTGCGCGATAGCAAGCCTGTCCAAACTTCACTACCAAAAAGATTGGTAAAGATCGAGGATTATGCCGATGCCAAAGTCACCAAAAG
>WFMQ01000028.1 GCA_015488995.1 Nitratifractor sp.
GATAATTATACCATAAAGTCCATTATATGGCGATTTTAATTGTATTAAAATACGAAAATCTTTGTGTTTTTTTGGGTGCTACGGAAAGAGAGTTTTGGAAGAGATGAGGGGGTGAGTAGTTACAAAAAATTTATTATCTCCACCCATCATGGACTTTTTTATAATGTCATTTTTAATGAGTTTAAAAAAGAAAGATATTTAAAATATCTTTTAAGAAAAGATACTACAAACAATAACTACACACTTGAAACTTTAACAAAAGATACCCCATTTTATCAGCATATCGGTATCTTAAAATATTTAAAAGCCATAGCTCAAAGTGGCACTATTTACACCTATCATTTTAATCTTTTAAGAAATATATTGGAAAAAACGGCTGCGTTTCATGGCTATGAGAAGTTTTCAGATTGCATCAAGGTAGAAGATGATGATACAGATAAAATTATCCATACGAGAAGAATTAATATCTTAAGTCATGGAAATTATTCGATATTTGAACCTCAAGAGATGCAAGAGGAGAATAAAGAGCATTTTCGAAAAGTATTAGAGAATTTTATAGAAGAGTATGGATTTAATCGTGAACTATTTACACAAGAAGGACAATCATGAGCAATGAAGAAAAAAACAGATTAGGCAAAATTCTTTGGGATATAGCCAATGAGTTAAGAGGGGCGATGAATGCCGATGATTTTAGAGATTATATGCTCTCATTTCTATTTTTGCGATACCTCTCGGATAACTACGAAAATGCTGTGAAAAGAGAGTTGGGGAGTGATTATCCGAAAGTAGAAGATGACAACACTATACCTTTAGAAGTGTGGTATGAAAATAATAGCCAAGATATAGAGTTTTTTGAAGATATGATGCGTAAAAAGGTGCATTATATCATCAAGCCCAATTACTTATGGGGATCTATAGCCAAATTGGCACGGACACAAAACCCTGAACTGCTCAAAACATTGGAGAGTGCTTTTAAATACATAGAAAATGAGTCATTCTCTACTGCTTTTGATGGACTCTTTTCAGAGATAAACCTAAGCTCTGAAAAGTTAGGCAAAGATTATACTAAGAGAAATGAAAAACTCTGCAAGATCATCACTAAAATCGCAGAGGGGATTAGTGAGTTTTCAAACGACAGTGATGTGTTGGGTGATGCGTATGAGTACCTCATAGGTGAGTTTGCAGCGGGTGGAGGGAAAAAAGCAGGAGAGTTTTATACTCCTCAAAAAGTCTCTACTATTCTTTCTCGTATCGTCAGCCTCGATAGCCAAGACCCAAGTACCGGCAAGAAGCAAAAGCTCAATAGCGTCTTTGACCCCACTTGCGGGTCGGGTTCGTTGCTTCTGAATGTGCGAAAACAGATGGGCAAACACGGCATAGGCAAAATCTACGGACAAGAGAAAAACATCACCACCTACAACCTCGCTCGGATGAATATGCTCCTGCATGGCGTAAAAGACAACGAGTTCGAGATACACCACGGCGATTCACTTGCCAATGATTGGGAGTTACTCTCAGAGGAAAACCCTGCTAAAAAAATCCACTTTGATGCCGTCGTCGCCAATCCCCCTTTTTCGTTGAGGTGGGCACCCAGCGATGAGTTGGCTAAAGATTTTCGATTTAAAAATCATGGCTTAGCCCCCAAAAGTGCGGCTGATTTTGCTTTTTTGCTCCACGGCTTTCACTTTTTGGATAAAGAGGGGACTATGGCTATTATCTTGCCCCACGGCGTACTGTTTCGTGGGGGAGCAGAGGCGAAAATTCGTAAAAAACTCTTGCAAGATGAGCGTATAGATACCGTCATAGGTTTACCGCCTAAGCTCTTCTTCTCTACCGGTATCCCTGTGTGTATATTGGTACTCAAAAAGTGCAAAAAGAGTGATGATGTACTGTTTATCAACGCCAGTGAACATTTTGACAAAGGCAAACGACAAAACCACCTCAATGATGAGCATATAGATAAAATCGTAGAGACGTACCAATATAGAAAAGATGAAGAGCGATACTCTCGCGCTGTGAGCTTGGAAGAGATAGAGAAAAATGATTTTAATCTCAATATCTCTCGTTATGTCAGTACGGCCGAACCGGAAGAGGTTATCGACTTGGACGAGGTAAACAATGCGCTTAAAAAAGCTCAAGGGGATATTGAGAAGTTTATAGATGAGCATAATGCCTATCTGAAAGAGTTAGGCGTTGATTTGCTGGTGTAAATGAGTTATGGAGTCGCTATGAAATACCCACTACAAAAAACAACCCACATCCTAAGCATCTGGATGGTCGCCATCGGCCTCCTCTCGGCTCAAACCTATCGTGTCGATTTCGAGAAGCCTTCCCCCTACACATGGCAGGCGGTTTCCGAGTGGGCGATTGTCGCCGATCCGCAGGCTCCCTCGCCTACTCATGTGCTTAGCATGACCAAAAATACGCAGGGATTTGCGGGGTTCCCGGGAGGGTTCAACTGCTACTTTACCCAAGGGATCGCCTTCAAAGATGGCAATATTACGGTCGCTTTTCGTGCCAATACGGGGCGGATGGATCAGGGGGGCGGTATCATGTGGCGGGTGCAGGATGCGCACGACTACTACGTCGCCCGATTCAACCCCCTCGAGGACAATTTCCGTCTCTACACTGTCCTCGGTGGCAACCGTTCCGAGATCACTTCGGCTTCGGTGCATCTGGCTCCGGGGTGGCACACCATGACGATCACGCAGTCGGGCGACCACTTCACCGGAGCGCTCGACGGGAAAGTGCTTCTGCATCATGCCGATCATGCCCTTCCCAAATCTGGAGGCATTGGTGTGTGGACGAAGAGCGATGCCGAGACATCGTTTGACGACTTGGTGGTACGCAACTCTTTGTAACCGATTTGTAACCCTCTCCCACTATAATCCCACAAAAACTTCAAGGATTATCCGTGGGCGGCAAACTTTTCCGGAACGTTTCATTTCTCTCCGCGACGTTATCGTTTTTTATCCTACTGGGGATTTTTGTGATCCTGTTTCATTATGCGCAGGATGCCATGCATACGTTTGGATGGGATTTTTTGCGCATCGATCAGTGGGAGCCCGGTGAGGACGATGAGGGGGGGATGTTTGGTGGGGTGATTCCGATTGTCGGTACCTTACTGACGACACTCATTGCCATGGTGATTGCGGTTCCGCTGTCGATGGGGATTGCTATTTTCCTCACCGAGATCGCCCACAAGAATCTCGTCAAGCCGGTGGGGGTTGCCATTGAGCTGCTGGCTGCTATTCCCAGTATCATCTATGGGATGTGGGGGTTGTTTTATTTCGCCCCCATTATCCAGCATACCTTTGGGGGGAATGGGGTGGGCTTGCTCACCGCTGGGATCGTGCTGGCGATCATGATCATCCCCTTCATGGCCGCCATCACCCGGGATGCGATGAACACCACCCCGCCGGTGCTCAAAGAATCGGCCTATGCGATGGGAGCGACCACCTTTGACGTGGTCAAGGATGTCGTCATGCCCTATGCCAAGGGGGGGATCATCGGCTCGATTATCCTTGCGCTGGGTCGGGCGCTGGGGGAGACGATGGCGGTGGCGTTCCTGATCGGCTCGGTGCTCAAGTTCCCCTCCAAGATCACCGACCCGACCACGTCGATCCCCGTCCTGCTGGCCAACAACTTCTCTGAAGCGCAGGATTTGGAGCTCTCCTCGATGTACCTGCTCGCCCTGCTGCTGTTTGTTGTGAGCTTTATCATCATTTCACTGGCCAAATTTTATTTCCTCGGAAGGAGTGCTAAATGAACCGCCTGATGCTCAACAAGCTTATCCTCGCCCTCTCGACCGCTTCGGCGGTGATCGGGATCGGATTTTTGCTGTGGATATTGACCACATTGGTTGTCAAGGGGATCAGCAGTACCCATCTGAGCACCTTCACCCACGACTTGGTCGACGGGGGGATACGCAACCTCATCGTCGGCCAATTTACCATGGCACTTCTGGCGACGATCATCGCCGTACCCCTGGGACTCATGGCAGGCATCTACCTGCGTGAGTACAGTCAGAGTCCCAAGCTATCCGCCACCCTGCGTAATCTCAGCGATGTGATGATGTCCGCACCGTCGATCGTCATCGGGGTGTTTGTCTATGCGCTGTTTGTCGATCCGTTTGGCGGATACAATGGCTGGGCGGGGAGCATCGCACTGGCGATCATGATGGTGCCCATCATCATCGGCACCACCGACAACATGCTCGCTCTCGTCCCCCAAGAGCTGCGTGAAGCGGGGATCGCACTCGGCGGCAGCAAGCACAAGATCATCCTCCAGATCGTCCTGCGGGCGGCGAAGGTGGGGATCACCACTGGGATCCTCCTCTCCTTTGCCCGGATCATCGGGGAGACCGCACCGTTGCTGTTTACCTCAGCCAACAACCAATTCTTTACGATGGACATGAGCGGACAGTTCCCCTCACTGACGGTGAGCATCTACAACCTTGCCACCTACCCCGATGCGGCCAGCCAAGATCTGGCATGGGCAGCCTCGTTTATCCTGACGGTCATCGTCCTGATCATCAATCTCGGCGGCCGGTATCTTACCCGCCACAAGCATTAATCCCAAGGAGACCCATCCATGAGTACCCAACCCCTTTCCCAGTTTGAGACGACAAAAGAGACAACGGAAGAGACGACAAAACAAAAAGATGTCATGCGAGTAGAGAGCCTCACGTACACTTACCCCGGTGCACCCAAGCCTTCCCTCCATGCCATCGACTTGCCCATCCGGCGCAACAAAATCACCGCACTCATCGGCCCGAGTGGCTGCGGCAAATCGACGCTGCTGCGTGCGATGAACCGTATCCACGACCTCTATCCTGGCAACCATTACGAGGGGCGTATCCTTTTGGCCACCCCCGAGGGCCGCGAGATGGAAGACATCCTCGAGATCAAAAAAGAGAACGATCTCATCCGCCTGCGCCAGCGAGTGGGGATGATCTTCCAAAAGCCCACGCCGTTTCCGATGACCATCTTCGAAAACGTCGCCTACGGTCTCAAGCTCTCCGGGATGAAAAACAAATCCGACATCGAAGAGCGGGTGGTGACAGCCCTTCAAGGCTCGGCGATCTGGAAGGAGACCAAGGATCGGCTCCATGAGAGTGCCATGGGACTCTCCGGCGGTCAGCAGCAGCGTCTCTGCATCGCCCGGGCGGTGGCACTCAAGCCCGAGGTACTCCTCTTTGACGAGCCCACCTCGGCCCTCGATCCCATCTCCACCGGTGCGATCGAAGAGCTCATCGCCGAGCTCAAAAAGGAGGTCAGCATCGCCATCGTCACCCACAACATGCAGCAAGCCAGCCGCCTGAGCGACTACACGGCCTTCATGTACATTGGGGATTTGATTGAGTATAATAAAACATCGAAGATCTTCCTCAATCCCGACCAGAAATTGACCGAAGACTACATCACAGGGAGGTTCGGATAATGCTTGAAAACTACACAAAAATCCTCGGGAAATCGCAGGAGAGGATCACAGAGCTGGCGCAGGATACCCTCACGGCATACGAAATGACACTCGATGCCTGTATCCATCATGACGACGTTAAGGCTTCCGAAGCGCGTGCGTTGCTCAAAAACACCCACGACCGAAACAATAAGATCGACAATGAGATCATCAAAACTTTGGCACTCTTCTCTCCTGAAGCCCGCGACCTTCGGGTGGTGGTGGCGTATTTCAAGATCGCCGGAGAATTGACGCGCATTACCGATTATATCCGCAACTACGCCAAAAATGTCCGCGTGTTGATTGCCAACGACCTCCCCATGGAGGGGATTCAAGACAATTCATTGGCGTTTCAGCGCAGTGCGTTGGCTTCG
Source organism: Nitratifractor sp. (assembly GCA_015488995.1). Classification (GTDB taxonomy): domain Bacteria; phylum Campylobacterota; class Campylobacteria; order Campylobacterales; family Sulfurovaceae; genus S017-3. Next base: position 5,835 of record WFMQ01000028.1, read on the forward strand.
TTGCGTGCGGCGGTCGAATCGATCGCGATGGAGGAGCCCACCGAGGAGCTCGAAGAGCTGTATCGCCGTGTCAACGTCGAGGAGAGTAAATGCGACGACATCTTCAGTCTGGTCGAGAAAGATACCATTCAGCAAATCTACGCCACACCGGAGCACGCCAGTGAATTGGTACGGTATCTCGCGACCATGCGCAAGATCGAGCGGGTCTCCGATCGCAGTGTTACCATTGTCAAATTGATTTACTTTGCCGTCCAAGGCGGGAAAATCAAACTCTAATGGCCCGAAGGTGCCGCCGCCCATGACCCAAGCCCACATTGTCATCATCGAAGACGAAACGGATCTTTTGGAACTTGAAGAGTACCACCTGGAAAAGGCGGGCTATGCCGTGACGGGCTTTCTCTCCACCAAACGGGTGGAAGATTTGCTCGAAGACGAGACGGTGGATTTGATGATCGTCGATCGCAACCTTCCCGGAACCGAGGGGAGCGAATTTGTAGCGCATTTGCGAAAAAATGGCTACGAAATCCCGGTGATCTTCGTCAGCGCCAAAGACCAGGAACGGGAGGTCGAAGAGGGGTTTGACCGTGGGGCAGATGACTACCTCACCAAGCCGTTTAATATGAAGGAACTTCTGCTGCGGATCGGAGCGATTTTACGACGCACACGCGGCACACAGTTGGGGAGACTTGAGCATCGGATGGTCGCCCTCGACCTCGACCGCCACATCGCCATCATTGCGGGTGAGGCGGTGACATTGAGCCGATTGGAGTTTGATCTGTTGCGCTTCTTTCTCCAGCATCCTGGGATTGCCCTCAGTCGCGATCAATTACTCGACGGGGTCTGGGGGGATGCCGCATCGGCACAGTACAAGACGGTCAATGTCACCATCAACCGCCTCCTCTCCAAAATCGATCCAGAGCGCACCCGTGCCATCATCGAGCCGGTACGCGGTGTGGGGTATCGGCTGTGTTGAGGATCGATCAACGGTACTTCCGCTCGCTGACGCTGCCGTTTGTCCTCTTGGTGGTGGTGTTGACCGTCATGGGCTACTCACTGCTGCGGGGGATGGAGGTGGACAACTACCGCACCATGCTGCGCAACCACATCATACAGTACACCCTCACGCCATCCAAGAATCCCTCCAACACCCTCGTCCGCCTCCACAAGCAAACCGGCGTGCGGGTGACGGTGATCGACGCAAGGGGTGTCGTCACCGCTGAGAGCAACCGTGACCCACAAGGGATGGAAAATCACTTCAACCGTCCCGAAGTGATTCAAGCGAGAAACAGCGGCTGGGGGAGTGCGGTGCGCCACTCGGTGACCCTCGATCGGGACATGCTCTATGTGGCACACAAGGTAGGGGATCGGTATGTCCGGATGGCGTTTCC
>WFMQ01000029.1 GCA_015488995.1 Nitratifractor sp.
CAAACTGGTTATTGAGATAGACAAAGGCTTTGGCGATAGCGCCCCCTTGTTCTTGTGCTGCAAAGAAGTGGGCATCAAGCCATGTTCGTATGGTGTCGATAATGGGTTTGGATTCTTCCTGTCGGATGCGGTGCTTTGTCTCGGGGGGATCTTCTTTGATCTTTTTCTCTATTTTGTAGAGTTTCTGTATCAGAGTCACGGCTTCCTTGGCATAGGCTTTACTCGTATCATCACTAACACCTGATTTGATGATATCGGCAAACTTGCGCCTCGCATGCGCCCAACATGCCAGCTGGGTGATCCCTTCTGTCTGTACCACACTGTTGTACCCTTGATAGCCATCGGTTTGCAGATATCCTGAGAAGTCCTTAAAGAGTGCCGAAGCTACAGCCGACTTTCGGTTGGTGGCATAGTGCATATAGACCACTTTGTGTTTGTCCATCCCGACCCCCATCCAGATGTAAGACTTCTTGCTTGCTTTACCGTTATGGGCTTTGAGGACTTGCAGGGTCGTTTCGTCTGCTTGAATGTACTCATTTGCTACAAGTCTCTCTTTGAGCCTGTCTATGACCGGTGTCAGTCTCTGTGAAGCCTTGATCATCCAGTTGGAGAGTGTGGTATCGGTAAAGGGGACACCAAATCGGTTCTTGTATATCTTGGCCTGTCGGTAGAGAGGCAGGGCATCTTCAAATTTCTGTACCGCTACTGTAGCAAGAAAGGAGGGAGATACTTGCGTCTTGGGGAGGATGGAAGGAGCCAGAGGTGTGGTAAGGGGTGCCACGCCACATCGGCAGCCATAGACATATCGGACATTGCGTATGATTTGAAACCTTGCAGGGATGATATCGTATTGTTCGGATACAATCTCTTTGATGCGATGCATGGTATCCCCGCAGGAGCATATCTTCTCCTCTTCGGTGATATCGTGTTCGACGATGACTCTTGGAAGATCTTTCTTGGGAGACGTTCTTCCTCCCTTTTTTCGCGTGAAGGTTATTTCAATCTCTTCATCTTCTTCGACCTCTACGGGCTCCTCTTTTTTGGGGTCAAAAAGACTGGGTTGATTGGGATTGAACTTTTCACTCTTGGAGGTAAACTGTTGACGCAGGAGATAATCTATCTTCTCTTTCAGCACATTGATCTCAGATTGCTGTTGTGCTATCTTCTTTTTGTATGTTGCTATCTCTTCTTTTTGAGCACGGTTTTCCTTAGCGTGTTCTACAATGATTTCTTGGAGTTTTTCTAAGGTTATCTGCTCTTTTTTCATAGTGATATTATAGCGAAAATAGGCAGTCAGACAGGTGAAAATATGGGAATTTTAAAGGTTTATTTTCGGATTGTTATTGGCTTAAAGTTTGGTTGGTGGGGGTAACTTGGGGGTTACTGAATCTGCGTATAGGGATCAGTGCTCAGAAAAAGTGTTCAGAAGTATTTGGAATATTTCGATGTACGGTGCAGGTTGCGGCTGGAGAAGTGAGGATTAGTTTTGGGCATACTATGTCATTCGAGCATTAAAATCTTCAGGAGTTTACGATGAAAAATAAAGAGTACTACTTGAATCTGGAGTACGGAATAGCCACAAGAGAACTCTCAGAGCAGGAAGGGGGTGGCATTCTGGCCTATTATACTGATTTGCCATTTATTGCCGGAGATGGGGAGACGATAGAAGAGGCGATTCAGGATGCAAAATCTGCGTTTGCCTCCTATCTGGATGTCACGCTGGAGCAAGGCGATACCATCAAAGAGCCATCGCATCTCATGAAAACAAAGCGCATCAATATTACCGTTCCTTTGTATGCTCTGGAGCAGATCGATACCTATGCCAAAAATCACAATATGAACCGGAGCACCTTTTTGGTTGAGAGTGCTTTGCGTCGGGTTGGTTTGTAGATAGTGTATCTCAATGAGGGAGCAAACACGTGTCAGTCAAAAAAACCATTTTTGTACTGGAGGATGATCTCCAGCTCAGCCGTACCGTCCGGAAATTCCTGGAACATTCAGGCTATGAGGTGCATCTGGCTTATGATGCGCGGGAAGCTCAATCCTTTCGTGCAGGATACCACCCATGAGCTTAGTGGGGTTGAAACCCCCCAACCCCTTGTTTCTCTTCCGGGGTAGAGCACTCTGAACAGGGGTGTTGCATTGTCCCTTATTTTGCCTGTGATCGTATGAGTGTATCGATCTTTTTGATTTGATCATTCTTAAGTTGGCCTGAGTGGCTGAAGAGGAGCTTCGTGTGTTTGTCGAGGACGAGCACATCGTGCTCATCGTTTTTCAGTCCCCATTTTTTAACCAGCCAGGAGGTATTATCCACGACGATAATCCGTTTGGGAAAGTCACCCATTTTACTTTTCATCAGTTTTGTGATCAGCATTTTGGGTTTCCATGTGGCACCGAGGTTCATAATGGCAACGATCTGGAAGTGTTTCGGGTCGATATCCCGTTCGAGTTTTTTGATTGTGCTGTTGAAATTTTTTCCTTTGTCTCTCTCGTCCGGATCGACATAGAGCAATAGGGTTGTTTTCCCTTTGAGCATCGATGAATCCCATGTTTTTCCTGAGAGATATCCGCCGTTTTTGTGGTCGAGAGCCACATGAGGGAGTTTTTTCCCGATGGTGATATTAGCATGGAGCCCTATCGCGAAGATTAGGGGAAGTATCAGTAGTTTTTTCATGGCTCTTCCTTTATTGTGAGATGGAAATGATACCTGTCCCATATCAACCGTATATCGATTTTTTCGAAATCTTAAGCGAATGTGTGCAAAAGTGTTATCTTTGGCCGTTTCCGCTGTTTGTATTTTATGGATATTCAGGGTGACAATAGTTGATTCCATCGATGGTGTCGAGTGAACAGCACCCCTCGGAGATACCCAGATTTTTCAAGCCTTTGTCGAATGCCCAGTAGTGCCTGTAGCTTCCGTCCCTCAGTACTTCAAAAGCGGCCGTGACATCTGCGGCATCGGACGCTTCGGCCAGTGTCAGATAGTGATCGAGGTCATTGATGTCTGTGACCTCTACCATGCATCCTACCTCCAGGCTATCCTGTGCGGAATCGGATCCTTTGGCATACAGGGCATCATAAAGTGCCTGAATAGCCCCGAGTTGTTGAGTTTTAGATACTAAAAATGTAACCATGCCTATCTTAGTTTTTTCCGCTTCTTGTCCGCTTTCATTTTGTCAAACTCCGCTTGATCCATCTTGCCGTCATGGTTGAGGTCGAGACGATCAAAATAGAATGTGTTGACAAATTTATTGGGGTGGAATATAGTAGTTGTGTCGTGGTCATGGTGTTCCTTTGTGGTTTGAGATAGGAAAGGATACCCGCCTTGTGTCAATTTTAAAAAAATGAAACGAAATTATGGTATGATACAAGTCTAAAACCAGATGGCGTCCGTGCTGAGACGTAAGTTTGGGGATCGTCTTTAGGGGCGAGGCATCAAACCACAGTCATCAACCTTCCGGCAGTTTTTGGTCTGCCGGTCGTCTTCTAATCTTTTCTAAACAGTGTTTTTAATGACAACGTTTTCTCCCGCATATCTCTAAGTTTGACAAGTTTTACTGTACCATCGGGGTACTTTTTTCCAAAAACGACAAAAATCTCTGTCCGACCTGTACGTCTGTTGGGTTCGATGGTTTTGCTGACGGTATCGAAATGTGAGATGATCTCTGGTATGAGGCAGATATAATCCACGTCGTGTTTGTGACCATTTTTGACATGTCGAACGTATTCTTCCGTAATGATAACGTGATAACCGTTCAGGGTTAGAGGTAGGGTTTGCTTGATTTTGAGAGAGGTGCTGAGATCTACCTGACACAGGGTAAGAGTATGGTTGGTTCGGGACGTGCGAGCGCGACCGACAAAAGCACAGATATCTTCTTTTGTCGGTTGTTCCATTTCGTTCTATCCGCCTTTATGCATTGGGTGGAAGTATAACATACGTTTGCAAAAGAGATTACGCTCCCTTCCCAAACCCCACACGCCCAAGAATATTCTCTTTGGACTTGATCATATAGAAAATCACCCCGGCAACGTGCATGGCAATGAGTGCCATGAGGGTGTAGGCACTGGTGCTGTGGATGGCACCGAGGGTGGCGGTGATGCCGTCTGGGCCTCCGTAGAGAGAGGGGTCGTTGCCGAAGATAACGACTTCGCCGAGGTTGGTACTGTTGGCGGTAATCAAGCCGCTTGCGCCGGTGAGGATGAGAAAGAGGTAAATCAGACGGTGGTTCCAGCGGACGAGGGTCTCACGGAAGGCACTCATATCAAGCGGTTCGAGTTTGGGTCGTTTCCAGACCATGAGGAGACGGATCAGGGTGATCGCTGTTGCGATAATTCCGAGGATCATGTGCCCTTTGAATGGGCTCAAGTCCCCCCCTTTGGCTGGGAGGTCGGGGAGGTTGAGCGTGGCACCGATGAGGATGAAGGTGAGGATCGCTGCGTGAGTCCAATGGATCGCCGAGAAGGGGTTGGTGTATTTTTTTGCCATGAATGTTTCCTTGGGAGTGTGATGGGCGTGCGAAGTGTATCGGGACAATCTCAACCCAATCTAAATTGACCCCTCGCACCATGTGGAGCGTGGAAGGGTACTTAGTGTTGGAGGATCTGCTCGAGGAAGAGCTTGAGGCGGTCGCTTTCGGGGTGGTTGAAAAACGTCTCGGGGTCGTTCTCTTCGACGATCTGACCAGCGTCCATGAAGATCACCCGGTCGGCTACTTTGCGGGCGAAGCCCATCTCGTGGGTGACGGTGACCATCGTCTTACCCTCCTCAGCCAGCGAGATCATGACATCGAGGACTTCGCCGATCATCTCCGGGTCGAGGGCGGAGGTGGGTTCGTCAAAGAGCATGATGTCCGGGCTCTTGCACAGTGCCCGGGCGATGGCGACCCGTTGCTGTTGACCGCCGGAGAGCTGGTTGGGGTATTTGTCCGCTTGTTCAGCGATGTTGACCCGGTTGAGGAAATGCATCGCGGTTTCGACCGCCTCTTTTTTGGGCTTGTTGTAGACCCATTCGGGGGCGAGGGTGAGGTTGTCGAGGATGCTAAGGTGGGGAAAGAGGTTGAAGTGTTGGAAGACCATGGCGACGTTGGCACGGATTTCGCGGAGGTTTTTCACGTCGGCATTGACTTCGACCCCTTTGACCTTGATGATCCCCTCCTGGTACTCTTCGAGGCGGTTGATGGAGCGGATCATGGTTGATTTGCCTGAGCCCGATGGACCGGCGACGACGACGATCTCTCCCCGACCGACGTTGAGGTTGATGTCTTTGAGGACGTGGAAGTCCCCGTACCATTTGTTGACGTTTTGGAGTTCGATCATGTGTTCGGAGAAGTCTTTCTGTGTATCGGCCATGGTTAATCCCTGTTGTTGGTGTCGAGGTGTTTCTCAAGTCGTTTCGAGAAAAACGACATGCTGAAGGTGAAGATCCAGAAGACAAAGGCGACGAAAACGTACCCCTCGGTCTCCATCCCGAGCCAGTCGCGGTCGTTGGCGGTGAGCTGCACCATCGCCAGCAGGTCGAACAGACCGATGATCATGACCAGTGACGTATCTTTGAAGAGCGAGATGAAGGTGCCCACGAGGTTGGGGATGGCGACTTTGACCGCTTGGGGGAGGATCACGAGGCGCATTTTTTGCCAGTAGCCCAGACCCAGAGCGTCGGCGGCTTCGTACTGCCCTTTGGGGATGGCTTGGAGGCCTCCCCGGATGTTTTCGGCGATGTAGGCTGCCTCAAAAAACGTGATCCCAATCAGAGCCCGGATGAGTTTGTCGAAGTTGATCCCTTCGGGGAAAAAGAGCGGCAAGATCACGGAAGCCATGAAGAGTACGGTGATCAGCGGTACCCCCCGAACCAACTCGATGTAAAAGACGCTCAAGGTTTTGATGATGGGCAGACGGGATTGTCGCCCGAGTGCAAGCAGGACGCCAATGGGAAACGAGAGGACTATCCCCACCGTGGAGATGACCAGTGTCAGAAGTAAGCCACCCCATTTGCTGGTCTCGACCAGTGGCAATCCCATGAAACCTCCACGCAGCAGGATGATGGCAGCGATGGGCAACAGGATGATTGTGCCGATTTTGATCCAGCGCGGGCGGGCAAACTTGAGGACAAACAGTGTGCCGATGGCGATGGCGATGGTGAGCTTGGCACGCCAAAGCTCCGCTTCGGGGTAGAAGCCGTAGACAAACATTTTGAGCTTCTCATGCACAAAGACCCAGCAGGCACCGTCCCCGGTGCAGTCGGCTTTGGTGTGACCGACAAAGTTGGCATCCGTGATCGCCCATTTGACAAACGGCGGGATGATCATTGCCAAGACGGCAATCCCGAGGAGGGTGAAAAAGATATTGAATGGGCTGGAGAGGAGATTGTGCCGTACCCAAGCGATTGCACCCCGCTCACCGAGAGGAGGCTGTTTGGCTTCTTTGAGAGGATAAATGGCCATCTTAACGCTCCTTGATTTTCATTTTGGCATTGAACCAGTTGAGGATCAATGAGACGACGAGACTGATGATGAGGTAGGTCAGCATCGTGATACCGAGGATTTCCAGTGCTTGGCCGGTTTGGTTGAGACTTGTCCCGGCGAAGATCGTCACCAGCTCCGGATAGCCGATCGCAGCGGCAAGCGAGGAGTTTTTGGTCAGGTTGAGGTATTGGTTGATGATCGAGGGGATCGCGATCCGTACCGCCTGCGGGAGGATGACGAAACGGAGCGACTGGATCGGGGTCAACCCCAGAGCAGTCGCGGCTTCTTTTTGCCCTTTGGGCACCGCTTCGATCCCGCTACGGATCGCTTCGGCGATGAAGGTGGCGGTGTAGATCGAGAGGGCGAAGAGCAGCGCGAGAAACTCGGGGGTGAAGACTTTGCCCCCTTGGAAATTGAACCCTTTGAGGGCGGGGTAGTCGAAGTGTACCGGCCCTCCCATGATGAGATAAGCCAGCAATGGTAAGACGATTACCAGTCCCAATCCTGCCCAGATAGCCGGAAAATTCTCCCCAGTCTCCTCATGACGTTTGAAGGCCCAGCGATGGATCCACCAGCCACCGATGAGTGCCGCAACCAATGCGACCCCGATCAGCCAAGCCCCGGGTTCGAAAATGGGGTTGGGGATAAAAATACCTCGATTGTTGATAAAGATGCTGTCGAAGAAATTGAGACTTTTGCGGGTGGCAGGGAGGGTGGCGAGGACGACGTTGTACCAAAAAAGGATCTGGAGCAGTACCGGGATGTTGCGAAAGGTTTCGATGTACCCAGCGGCAAGTCGGTTGATGATCCAGTTTTTGGAGAGGCGAGAGACTCCGATGATGAGCCCCAAGATGCTCGAGAGGATGATCCCGGCAAAGGAGACGATCAGGGTGTTGAGGAGTCCGACTTTGAACACATCCCAGTGGGTACTTTGGGGCGAGAAAGGGATGGGGGACTCTGTGATGTCAAATCCAGCCGTAGCGTGGAGGAAGTCAAATCCCGACTTGATGCCGCGTACTTCGATGTTGTGTGCGGTATTGATTGCGATAAAATACGCCACAATGAGAAAGCCGGTGATGACGAGTATCTGGTAGAGGATACCGCGTACTTTTTCGTTGCGCAAAAGGGTGAGCATGGCAAATCCTTGTTGATTGAGGTCTCAAAAGCAAAAGGTGCGGTGGAGACACGGCACGCGGTGTTTCCCGATGCGTTGTCTACACGGCACCATCCCGCAGGATGAGTGACCAAACCGCGAGAGGGCGGTTCGATGTACACGGTGTGCTTAACGGAATGGAGGAGAGTACTGCATGCCGCCTTTGTTCCAGAGGGCGTTGAGACCTCGGGAGATTTTCAGAGGCGTATTGGCTCCGACGTTGCGCTCGAAGATTTCGCCGTAGTTACCCACTTGCTTGATGGCACGGTAGAACGCATCGGCATCGAGTCCGAGGTTTTTACCCATGGTGCCTTCAGCACCGAGAAGACGCTTGGTCTCGGGGTCATTGCTCTTCTTCATCTCGTCAGCATTGGTGCTGGTGATCCCTTTTTCTTCAGCGGTCAACAGCGCATTGCGCGTCCATTTGGCGATGTTGAACCATTGATCGTCTCCCTGGCGTACGGCAGGTGCGAGAGGCTCTTTGGAGATGATTTCGGGAAGGATGACAAACTTCTCAGGGTTCTTAAACTTGGTGCGAGCGGCATACAGACCGGATTGGTCAGTGGTGAGGATGTCACAGCGACCCGCGAGGAAGGCTTTGTCCACCTGATCGTTGGTGTCAAAGGTGATCGCCTTGAACTTCATCTTGTTGGAGCGGAAGTAGTCGGCGAGGTTGAGCTCAGTGGTGGTACCGGCCTGGATACAAACGGTGGCACCGTCAAGCTCCTTGGCACTCTTGATGCCGAGAGATTTGGGAACCATGAAGCCTTGACCGTCGTAGTACATCACACCGGCGAAGTTGATCCCGAGCGTGGTATCACGGGTTTCGGTGTTGGTGGTGTTGCGCGAGAGGACATCGATCTCACCACTCTGGAGCGCGGTGAAGCGCTCTTTGGCGTTGAGGGGAGTGTATTTGACCTTGGATGCATCACCGAGGACGGCCGCAGCGAGTGCACGACAATAATCGACATCCAGCCCACGCCATGCCCCTTTGGAGTCCGCTTCGCTAAAGCCAGGAAGCCCAGTATTGACCCCACACTTGAGGACACCGGCTTTCTTGACATCGTCAAGGGTGCCAGCCATGGACAGAGTGGTGACTGCCAGTGCAGCGACCGCTGAGAGTTTCAGTAATCTTTTCATTCATTCTCCTTGTGATAATGTTACTCGTTAAGTTTAGAGCATGAAAGATTAAAAGTTACTTAAGTTTATCAAAAATTGCGGACAAATTGTAATCTTCGGCTATTTGTTCCCATTATATCTATTTTCGAGGCTCGACCAAGTCAACTTCCCAGAAAAAGTCGATCCATTCGTGGGCTTTTTTGAGGGCAAAATCGGCCTCGATCACGGCAGTGGGTTTGTAAAAAATGGTGGCGAGTTTGAACGTGACATCGGGGTATTGCTCAGAGAGCATGCGTAGCACTTCGCGCAGGGTTTCGCCACTGTCAATGATGTCATCGACGACCAAAACACGCTGGGCGGTACTGAGGTCTGGGATGTTGAATATTTCGAGGGTGTCGAGTTTGTGGGTTTTGTCATAATGGATGGAATTGAGGGCAAACAGACGCCGGGTGTCCATCCCCTGCGCCATGAAATGCCCCAGTGTCAGCCCCCCCCGTGCGACAGCAAGGAGGGTATCGGGATCAAAATCTTTGATCTTATGCACCAAGGCTCCAGCATCTCCGACGAACTCTTCGTAGCCGTAATAGTACTTTTCCATGGGGTGCGTTCCTTAGCCGTGTACGTAAAAGACGACGAGTGAGATCAGGGTGATCAGCAGCAGACCGAAGTTGAGGTCTTTGAATTCCCCTTTGAGGATCTTGACCGCCGTGTAGATGACGAAGGCGGCAGCCAATCCGTTGGTGATCGAGAACGTCAACGGCATCAGCAAGATCGCAAAAAAGGCTCCCGCCGCCGTCGCGGTATCCATATTGACAAAGTCCATCCGCCCCAGCTCGGTGAACATGATGACCCCCACAGCCACGAGGACGGGGAGGATGGCCGGCTCAGGGATCGCTTTGAAGATCGGGAGCATGAAGAGGGTCAGGACGAAGAACATCGCCGTAAAGACAGCGGTCAAACCGGTGCGTCCGCCCGCTTCGACCCCGCTGGCAGACTCGATGAAGCTGGTGGTGGTGGAGACCCCGAGCAGGGAGCCGGTCACGGTCGCCAGTGCGTCGGCTTCGAGGGTTTTTTCGAGGGCTTTCTCTTCGCCGTCTTCACTCTGGAAGAGGTTGGCGCGTGCCCCGACGGCCGTGAGGGTACCGAGCGTGTCAAACATATCGGTGATGAGGAACGTAATGATCACCGGCAGCAGCGAGAGGGTGAGGGCTGAGGGGATATCGAGATGCAGGGCAATCGGTGCGATGGAAGCGGGCATACTCAAAATCCCTTTGGGGAGTGCGCCCACCCCGGTGACCCAGCCGACAATCGAGGTGATGGCGATCGCGAGGATAAAGGCTCCTTTGATCCGATACGCATAGAGTCCCAGCGCGAGGATCAGCCCCAACACCCCGAGGAGGACATGGGGATCGGAGAAGTGGCCGAGCGAGACGAACGTGGCTTTGTCGGGGACGATCATTTTGAGCTCTTTGAACCCGATAAACGCGATGAACGCGCCAATACCCGCGCTGATCGCCCGACGCAGGTCGATGGGGATCGAGGTCATGATCCAGACGCGGAATTTGGTAAACGAGAGTGCCACGAAGATGATCCCGGAGATAAAGACAATCCCCAGTGCCGTCTGCCAAGGGATCTTCATCCCGAGCACCAGTCCGTAGGCGAAATAGGCGTTGAGCCCCATCCCGACACTCATGGCGATGGGGGTGTTGCCCCACACCCCACTGAAAAAGGTCGCGAGGATCGTCACAAGTGCGGTGGCCGTCACGACCGCTTCCATCGGCAATCCGGCATCAGCCAAGATAAAGCCGTTGACCGGGACGATATACATCATCGTCAAAAAGGTCGTCAGACCCGCCATAAATTCCGTCTTGACATCGGTGCCGTGTTCGGCCAGCTTGAAGCGTGAAAACATAAGGTACCCTTAGAGTGAAGTTGTAGAGGTCAAAGTATAACATGCTTCAGTTTTGGTGCCCATGAGTTGGGCGTGACTATGGATTTTGTCCGTATCTTTTATCTTCGACATGCTATACTCTCGACCCTTGCTGACAGGTTCGCGGTGCGGACAGACATAGCGTACAGCTCTCTTTCTTTGTCTTTTTTCAGCACATTTTATTGTCAAGGATGTACGATGCTCAAGATGATGCTGGCTTTTTTTCGCGACACGATCACGTATCGAAAAGCGATCAAGAAGCAAACCAAATGGATCGACAAATACGCCGCAAAAAACGGCTACGAAGTCAACCCCTCATGGATGATGAGTACCAACCTCAAAATTTGGCTCTCCGAAATGGAAGAGACCTACGACAAACGGCTCTGCCCCTGTTTTGAGCCCTCTGGCGACCGTAAGCTCGATCGGGCGATGATTTGTCCGTGCAAATTCATGGATGCCGAGATCGAAGAGTACGGGACGTGCCACTGCTCACTCTTTGGCAAGCCGGGGATGAGTCCTAAGGAGTGGAAAGAATCCAATGGGCGGCTCATGGGAGAGTACCGTGTTGACCTGAAGCTCGAAGATGGCGTGCTCGACACCCGTGGGATGCCACTGGACAAACACCGGGGATTGCCCATCCCAGATGCGACGCACCAGCTCAAGAGTACCTTGCTGCATTTCAAGGGCAAGGAGCTGATCGTCATCGTGGCGACTGAGCAGGAAGCGGACAATCTCCGTCGGGTCTCGGCCGTCAAAGGATACGGCTATGCCGTCGAAACACGTGACGATGCGTGGTACGTCACGCTGACATTTAATTAAAGGAAATTTTATGCGTATCAACTGTTTTGACCTGCCGTGCCCTGAGCCGGTACTGGCCACCAAAAAAGCTCTCGAAGAGCTCCCAGAGGATGCCATCCTCGAAGTGGAGCTCAATACCGTCTCCTCCATCGCTAACGTCCAGCGATTCGCCAAAAACGGTGGCTATGACTATCGGGTAGAGGAGCAATCGGATGGTTCGACACTCATTACGATCATCAAAGGCTACCTGTGTGAGATCGCTGCACCCGAAGGGGAGGATACCACACCGTTTCTCGAACGAACACTCTTTTTCAAGCATGACGGCGTAGGCGAAGGGGAGCTGGGTCGCACTCTCGTGCGTGGTTTCCTCAAGAGCCTACTGGAGTTCGAGAAGCTACCGCGCAATATCGTCTTTGTCAATCGGGGGGTATTGTTGACGACGGATACGGAGAACAACGGGGATGTGATCACGACCCTAACGATGCTCGCTGATCGGGGGGTATCGATCTACAGCTGCGGGCTGTGCATGGATCACTTCGGGATCGACCCGACGACGCTCCAAGTCGGAGAGATCGGCAATGCCTACGATACGATGGAGATGCTGTTGCACACTGAGGCCGTTACGGTCGCATAATACAAGGATGACTCTATGAACATACGTTCCATGAATAACGAATCACAACTCACCAAATACGTCAAAGCAGCAGGCTGAGCGGCCAAAGTGGCTCCGGGGGAGCTGGACAATATCGTTGGCACGCTTGACTGCACGCATGACAATTTGATCGTGGGGATTGAAGGGAGTGAAGACGCGACCGTGTATCGCCTTGATGAGACTCGGGCGTTGGTACAGACGGTGGATTTGATCACACCGGTGGTGGATGATCCCTATATCTATGGACAGGTCGCGGCGGCCAACTCCCTGAGCGATGTGTTTGCGATGGGGGGGGAGGTGATCACGGCGATGAACATCGTGGGGTTTGACAGTTGCCACCATGGGGCTGAGGTGCTCGAAGCGATGCTCGCAGGCGGCCAGAGCAAAGTCGTCGAGTGCGGCGGTGTGATCGCCGGAGGGCATACGATCGAGACGCCGGAGATGCTCTACGGTCTCAGCGTGACCGGGACGATCCATCCTGAGCATATCTACCGCAACAACACCCCTCGCATCGGGGATGTGCTGATCCTGACCAAACCCCTGGGGATGGGGATCCTCACGACGGCGATCAAAGCCGACATGCTGGAGCGGGAGCGCATCCCCGTCGTCGCCGAGATTTTGACCCAGCTCAACTATCGCGCTTCGGTGGCGATGCAGGCGTACGCGGTCAGTGCCTGTACCGACGTGACCGGTTTTGGACTGGCGGGGCATGCGTACGAGATGAGCGGGGGGCGATACACCCTGCGTTTTGCCTACGATGCGTTACCGATTCTCGACGAAGCCCGACCATTGGCGGAGATGGGGATCGTCCCGGCCGGCAGCCACAACAACCGGGAATTCCTCGCCCCCCAAACCGACTTTGCGGCTTCTGGGGATGATATGCTCTTTTACGATGCCCAGACTTCAGGAGGGCTCCTGATCGCGGTAGCACCGGGCGATGCTCATAGTCTGCTCGCTCGACTTATCGACGAGGGGTACACCCACAGTGCCATCGTCGGAGAGGTTCTTCCCCATGGTGAGCGATCGCTCGAAGTGCGCTGAGGATTATCGGGCTGTCCATTCGGTGGCAAGCAACACGGCATCCCCATCCATCACCACCGCCTCAAACCGATCACCCGGGGCATAGTAGCCGACCCCTTTGGGGGTACCGGTCATGATGATGTCCCCATCCTCGAGGGTCATGACGCGTCCGATCTCAGCGATCATTTCAGCCGGCTTGTACATCATCAGATCGTACGAGGCGTGCTGGACGCGTGCTCTATTGATCCGCATCTCAAAGGCGATGCGGGAGAGATCGCCATCGATGGGGACAAACGCGCTCAGTACCGCTGAGCCGTCGAAGCTCTTGGCGCGCTCCCAGGGGAGCCCTTTGGCTTTGAGATGGTTTTGCACTTCGGCGTGGGTGAGGTCAAGTCCGAAGCCCACCCCGACCGCCTTGCCCCCTTCGATCAAGAGGCAGATCTCCCCCTCGAAGCGGCAATGCTCTCCGAAGTAAGATAGCGTAGGGGTGATGGCGGAGTTGGGTTTGTTGAAGATGACCATGTTTTCGGGGATTTCGTTACCCAGCTCCTCGATGTGCTCGACGTAATTGCGTCCGATGCAGACGACTTTGCTCGGGGTGAGGGTACGCTCTCCGAAGGTGATCGTATTCATGCTATCTCCCAGTGAATAAATTTATGGTAGCATTATACATGATGTACCGTCGTTTTTCATAAGGAACCCCCATGCAGACCTTTCTCGAAGCTTTTCTCCAGCAGACTGTTACCTTCGCCGCCATTATGGATCCGGTCGGGGTGAGTGCGATGATGCTCGGGATGCTCTCCCATCAGGCGACCCGCAGTGAAGTGCTCACCATCGCCCGGCAAGCCACATGGACGATCACGATCGCCTTTTTCGTCGTACTCCTTGCCGGTGATGCGATCCTGCGTGCCTTTGGGATCGATCAAAATTCGCTCAAGGTGATCGGGGGGATTGTCTTGCTGATGATGGCACTCGAGATGCTCGGCAGTGGCAACGGTCGGATGCTCTCTCTGGACAACCAAAATAAAATGGGGGTCATCCCGCTGGGGATTCCGATGATTTTCGGTGCGGGGCTTTTCACCACGGTGATCATCCTCCGTCAGCAGGCAGCGACTCTCAATGGTATCGGTGTGACGATCGCCGCCTTTCTCGTCAACGCGCTGGTGATGTACCTCGTCCTCCGCTACGCGATCCACATCCGCAAGCTTCTCGGCACGACGGCTGAGAATGTGATCACCAAACTCATGGGGCTCATCACCGGAGCGATCGCGATCCAATTCATCATTGGCGGGGTGGTGGCACTGGGGCAAGTGTATTACGTCACCCCACATCCATAAGACCCGCTCTAATAAGCACTCAGTGGGTAGCAACCACGAGGGACGTGTGTGTAAGGACAAATGTATTGACCCCCCCCTCGTGGGCATACCCAAATCCCATCCCCAACACTTCGGCGATCGAGTGAACGATATACAGTCCCAGACCCAATCCACCCGAAGAAGCGCCAAAGGGCTCTTTCCAAGCTTCGAGGGGTCGAGGGAGCGGGGTGCCGTGATTGTGGATCGTCCACGTGGTGTCGGTGACGGTGAGAGTGGCATGGTGGTCGGTGGAGTGGGTGATGGCGTTATCA
>WFMQ01000030.1 GCA_015488995.1 Nitratifractor sp.
CCTTCAAGGACGGCCACATCCTCAGTAAAGACCCCCATCTCCTCATCGAAGGGATCCTCCTGACATGCTATGCCATCGGAGCCCACGATGCGTATATTTACATCCGGGGAGAGTACTACGAACGCCAACAAATCCTCCAGCACGCCATTGACGAAGCCTACGAAGCAGGTATCCTCGGACAGAGCATTATGGGGCACGACTACCGGATCGATCTGACCGTGCATCGGGGAGCCGGTGCCTACATCTGCGGTGAGAAATCCGCCCTGCTCGAATCGCTGGAGGGGAAACGGGGACACCCGCGCCTCAAGCCCCACCAGAAAGAGCCCGAATGGTACTTCGGCAATCCCACGCTGGTCAACAATGTCGAGACGATCGCTACGGTGCCCTTCATCGTCACCGAAGGGGCGGAGGCATATCGGCAGTACGGGTCGGAACGTTCCCCTGGTACCCTGCTCTTTGCCCTGAGTGGCCACGTCAACCGCCCCGGTGTCTACGAAGCCCCGTTTGGTACCCCCCTGGTGGAGTACATCGAACACTATGGCGGCGGCATCCGCAACGGCGGCACCCTCAAGGCCGTCATCCCCGGCGGTGCCTCCACTCCGGTGCTGACAGCCAAGGAGGTGGCCGAAGCCCGGCTCGACTACGAGAGCCTGCGGGGGCTCGGGTCGGCACTCGGTACCGGCGGGATGATCGTCATGGATGCGAGCGTCGATATGGTCGAAGTGCTAAAAAACCTGATGGGATTTTACCACCATGAATCGTGCGGTCAGTGCACCCCGTGTCGGGAAGGCACCGGCTGGGTCGATGCGATCCTTGTCCGGATCCTCGCTCGGGAAGGAAACCAGGATGACCTGAAAAAGCTCCTCGATATTTCCGAGACCATGAACGGCAAGACCGTTTGCGTCTTCGCACCGGCGGCCTCCAGTGTGATCGATGCCATGGTGCAGAAGTTTGAGGCCGAATTTGTCCGATACCTCGACACAGGAGGTGCAGCATGAACACCCAACCGGTCACCATCACCGTCGATGGAACCCCCATCGAGGTCAACCCCGAGCACATGCTCCTCCCCGAACTCCTCGACAAGGGGTTTTCGATCCCCCACTTCTGCTATCAGGAGAGTTTGGGCAGCGACGGCAACTGCCGCATGTGCATGGTGGAGATCACCGGAAAGAAACGCCCCCAAATCTCCTGTGACACCCCCATCGTCGCCGGGATGGACGTCCGTACCCGTGGCGACTCGATCGAAAAAGTGCGCCGCGACATCCTCGAGCTTGAGCTGATCAACCACCCTGTTGACTGCCCCATCTGCGATCAGGCGGGGGAGTGCAGCCTCCAGGACTACTACATGGAGTACGGTCTCTATCAGGGGAAAGTGGACAAAAAAGAGAAGCACCCCTTCAACAAACACATCGACCTCGGTGCCAATGTGATGCACGATCAGGAGCGGTGCGTCCTCTGCCAGAGGTGTGTCCGCTTCTGTCGGGAGGTGACTCACACCGATGAGCTCTGCGTTGCCGGGCGGGGAGATCATTCGTACATCACGACCGTACCGGGTGAGACCCTTCACAATGCCTACGCCATGAATGTCACCGACCTCTGCCCCGTCGGTGCCCTCACAAGCAAAGATTTCCGCTTCCAGCAACGGGTGTGGTTCCTCGCCACCTCCCCCTCGGTGTGCCACGGCTGTGCCAAAGGGTGCGCCATCGACATCGACCATGCCAAATCCAAATACCACGACGACACGATCTACCGTTTCCGCCCCCGAAACCACCCGGAGATCAACGGAGAATTCATCTGCGATGCCGGGCGATTGAGCTATAAAGAGACGCAAACCAACCTCTTGAGAACATGCCTTGCCAAGGAGGAGACCATAGCGGAGGCCGAAGCCCTTGATCGGATAAGCGCGATCCTCACCGAGGAGGAGCCCCCGATCGTCGTGCTGGCCGATGCCAACCTCTACACCGAAGAGTTGGCCGCGCTTCAAGCCTTTGCTCAGATACATCATGCCCGACTCTACGCCCCGCTCGCAGCCTATCATGATCCCGCATTTGGCGATGAGTGGCTCAAAAGCCCCCAGCGTGCCGCCAACGCCGAAGGGGTCAAACGTCTCGGAATCGCCACGGAGATGCCACGCCTCGATGACAATACTCTCGTCATCAATGTCAACCACCCCGATGGCCACCGGACCGCCAACCGCATCGATCTCCTGACCCATCGGCCGGATGAAAATACCGGAAGGGTTCCGGCACGGCTGACCCTCCCGATCGCCCCGTGGGTGCAGAGCAGCGGGCACCTCACCAATGAAGACGGCATCGAGCAGTATTGTGAGCAGGTGGTGCGTCGGAACGATCCGACTCCCACTCTGATCGAACGACTGGCTCCCCTTTTGGACGACACCTACGGCACGATCCTTGACCCCAAGGAGACCTCCACATGACAACCGCACAGATCCTCATCACCCTCGGCTCCATCGTCCTGGCTGCCCTGCTGGCACTCCTGATGATCCCCGTACTGGTCTGGCTCGAGCGTCGGGTGTGCGGACTCATCCAGGATCGCCCCGGCCCCAACCGTACCAATGTCTTCGGCTTCCGACTCGGTGGCGTCGTCCAATCGTTTGCCGACGTGGTCAAACTGGTCACCAAGGAGGAGTACATCCCCGATCATATCCGTTACGGTCGGTGGATTTTTCTCCTCGCGCCTATGATTACATTTGCCTCGGCACTGCTGGCGTTTATGGTGATCCCGTTTGCCGATACGGTGCACGTTGACGGTGCCTCGCTTCGCATCCAGGGACTCCCGGTCTCGTATGGGATACTCTGGTATCTCGCGATCGGATCGGTCGGGATCCTCGGGATGGTCTTCGGGGGGTGGCTCAGCCACAACAAATACTCCCTCCTCGGTGCCCTGCGGGCTGCCGCGCAGATGATCAGCTACGAACTGGCACTCGGGATCGGGGTCATCAGCATGATCCTCACCTATGATACGATCGATTTCAACGCCATGGTGCAGTGGCAGAGCGGCACATTCTGGGGGATCTTCCCCGCTTGGGGGCTTTTCATCCAACCTCTCGCGGCGGTGATCATCATCATTGCCCTCTTCGTCGAGACCAACCGGGCACCCTTCAGCGTCGCCGAAGGGGAGAGTGAGATCGTCGCCGGGTTCTTCACCGAGTACACCGCCATGAAATTCGCCATGTATTTCATGGGAGAATACGTCGCCATGAACACAGCATCAGCGGTCATCGTCACGATGTTCCTCGGCGGCTACCAGCTCCCCTGGGTTGCGACGGGGACGATGCTGGAGCACGTCCATCTCATCGCCGGTGCACTGCTCCTGCTGGTACCGGTGGTGATGGCTCTGTTTATCCTCTGGATGCGGCGCAACAACCGCGTACGTCCCACCCTCAGCACCGACGGAGGGCGTGGGCGTGAGACCCGCATCCTGACTCGCGTGTTGATCGCTGCCACCCTCCTGATCGAAGCGGTACTGCTCTGGCTCCTCCTTGAGCCTGCCGGATCGATCGGGGCTTCGGTGGCGGTTCCTCTGCTGCAAATCGTCCTCTTCGTCGTCAAGCTGATGGGGGTCAATCTTTTCATTATCCTCATCCGCTGGACCCTCCCCCGCTTCCGGTACGATCAGGTACAAGTGCTTGGGTGGCGGTATCTGCTGCCCGCCGCACTGGCCAATCTCTTCGTCACCGCCATCATCGTCGCAGGAGTCGGCTCATGACTGACACCGTAAAACCCCCTCGCATCACGATCGTCCCCCGCTACGGAGACCAACCCGCCGATAAGCTCTATCTCCCCGCCATCTATGCCGGGATCAAAGTCACCCTTGGCCATTTTGTCCGCAATGTGCTGGACATCACCGCCATGGAAACCCTCGAATACCCCGAGGAGCAACCCACTGATATCACCCCACGCTATCGGGGGCTCCACCGCCTCACCCACCGTGAAGACGGTTCGATCCGCTGCGTGGCGTGCTTCATGTGCGCCACGGCGTGCCCCGCTCAGTGCATCAACATCGTCGCCACCGAACGCACCGATGGGATCGATGAAAAAATGCCCGAGACCTTTGCCATCGACACCCTTGAGTGTGTCTTTTGCGGGATGTGCGTCGAGGCGTGCCCCTGTGATGCGATCCGGATGGATACGGGGATCTTCTCGGTCACGGGTGAGACTCGGGAGGATTTCGTCCTTCAGCGTGATCGACTCCTCTCCCATACGGGAGCCTTTGAGACGGCACCGACCCACACCCAGGAGGTTTCCCATGATTGAGATAGCTATCTTTACTCTGTTGGCGTTGGGGGTGATGACGGGGGGGCTGATGATCCTCCTCGGCCGCCGTCCCGCTACCCATGCGATGGGGTTCGTCACCGCGCTGCTCTCCGTAGCGGGGTTGTTTGCGCTGCTGCATCAATCGTTCCTCTTCTTCGGGCAAGTGTTGGTGAGTGTCGGCGGGGTGGTCATCGTGACGCTTATCGCGATCCTCACCGTCAACCTCCGCGAAGAGAGCCTCCCCCCTGAGCCGCACGCGACCCGGTGGCTCATCGGAGCTGCCGTGGTGGTCGCTCCGTTGAGTCTCTTGCTCTATCGCGCCCTCACGTCCCTCGGCGACACCTTCCCCCCTGTCTCCGACACCTTCGGGGGCACCCGATCGCTCGGTACCCTTCTGTTTCACGACGGGGTACTCCCTTTTGAGATCCTCTCGGTTCTCTTGCTGACCGCCATGGTCGGTGCGATCATCATCGGAAAAAAGGAGCAATCGTATGACCGTAAATCCTGATGCCTATTTTGCGGTAGCGACGCTGCTCTTTTCTCTCGGGATTCTCGGGGTGATCAGCCGACGCAACCTCCTCGTGATCTACCTCTCGATCGAACTGATGCTCAACGCGGTCAACCTCATCCTCGCGACTTTCTCGCGCCTCCGCCCCGACGAGGGGGGGACGATGATCGCCCTGTTTATGATCGGGGTGATCGCGGCCGAAGCGGCGCTGTTTCTCGCCGTCATTGTCCAAATCTACCGCAAAAAACAGACCCTTGATAGCGATGCGTTCACCGAACTGGCACAAGGGAAGAGATTATGAGTTCCTCTCTCCCCTCTCTCATCGTCCTTCTGCCGTTTTTGGGAGCTGGGGTGATGGGATTCGTGTATCTCTTCGTCCCCGGTGGCCGGGATCTCCGCCGCTTCTATGTCGCCGTGGGGGTCGGTGCCCCTCTGCTCGCTGCCCTGCTGGGGCTGATCGTCGTGGGGGAGCTGCTCACGCTCCCAGATTCTGCCTCCATTACTTCCCCGCTCTACACCTGGGTCTCCATCGGATCTTTTGACATCGATGTTGCGTTTGTGGTCGATCGGCTGAGTGCCGTGATGCTGCTGGTGGTGACGCTGGTCGGTTCCCTGATCCACATCTATGCCGTCGGATACATGTGGGACGATGAGGGGTTTGGGAAGTTTTTTGCCTATTTCAACTTTTTCCTTGGCGCGATGCTTCTCCTTGTTTTGGCCGACAATCCCATCCTCCTCTTTATCGGCTGGGAGCTCGTGGGGCTTGCTTCATACCTGCTCATCGGCTTCTACCACCGCGACACCGCCAACATCACCGCCGCCAACAAAGCCTTTGTACTCAATCGTGTCGGGGATTTTGGCTTTGTCAGCGGATTGGGGTTGTTGTTTGTCCTTCAGAAGCAGCCTGGGTTTGACTTCGCATCGATTTTTGCTGGATTGGGCGGGGCCGATACGGCGATGCTCTCCCTCGTCGGCCTGCTCCTCTTCGTCGGTGCCATGGGCAAATCGGCTCAGATCCCCCTCTACGTCTGGCTCCCCGATGCGATGGCCGGCCCCACACCGGTCTCGGCGCTCATCCACGCGGCGACGATGGTCACGGCGGGGGTCTACATGGTCGCCCGTTTCGCCCCCCTGTACAATCGTATCCCCGATGTCGGGCTCTTCATCGCAGGGATCGGAGCCGCTTCGGCACTGCTCGCTGCCCTGTTTGCCTCTTGGCAAAACGACATCAAAAAAATCCTCGCCTACTCCACCATGTCGCAGTTGGGATACATGTTCATCGCCGTGGGATTGGGCGAATACAGCAACGGCATCTTTCACCTCGCCGCCCATGCGTTTTTCAAAGCCCTCCTTTTCATGGGAGCCGGAGCGGTGATCGTCGCGCTGCACCACGAACAGGATATTTTCAAAATAGGGGGACTCGGCCGTCGCCTGCCTGCTGTGCGTCGCACCATGCTGGTCGCCACCCTTGCGATCACCGGTATCCCGATCTTTGCCGGATTTTTCAGCAAGGATGCGATCCTCGCGTATGCGTTTGCTTCGGGGCACACCACCCTCTGGGCGATGGGTGTGGCGGTGGCCTTCCTGACGGCGTACTATATGTTTAGGCTCTACTTTGTGGTGTTTGTCGCTCCGGGTCATCGGTCACCGTCGTCACACGCATCCCAGTCCTCCTCGATGGCTCCCCTGCCACGCTCCATGATCTGGCCATTGTTTCTCCTGGCGGCGGGGAGCATCTTCTTGGGATTCTGGAATCTCCCCGAAGCGTATGGGGGAGGCGATTGGTTTAGCCATGGGCTGCACCTCGCCGATCATACGGCGCATCTCCGCTCCGCCGAGGAGTACATGCTCGATGGGCTCAATGTCCTTGTGGCACTGCTCGGGATCGCCGTAGCCTATCGTAAATTCGTCCGTCCGGCTCACCCCTTGCGTCCTCCCGTTCACCGGCTTGCCTGGCAACGCGCATTGGCAAATACCCTCTACATCGACACCGTGTATGATCGACTGATTGTCCGTCCGCTCCGGGGGCTCAGTGATGGGATCGACCGATGCATCGATCCCAAGATCATCGATGGATCCCTTCGGGGCTTGGTCGCCCTCTACCGAGGCATTGCTCTCCAGTCCGCCCGCCTCCAAAATGGCAATCTCCGCTGGTACGCCCTGACCTTCCTCCTCGGGGTCAGTGGCCTTTCGCTCTATCTTCTCATCGCCATTGGAGGTGCCTCATGAGTGTCGTTTTGACCTGGATTGTTTTTCTTCCCATGCTCTCTGCCGGGGTGCTGGGGCTTTTTCGGGTACGCCACACCGTGCTGCGTGCGGGTGCCATGCTCTCGGCTCTGCTGGTGCTCGCACTCACTCTACTGACGGCTGTGCAGTTTGACCCTCAGGCAGAGGGGATGCAGTTTGTCCGCCATTTGCCATGGATCTTTCAGTACGGTATCACTTACTATCTCGGACTCGATGCCCTCTCCCTGGTGATTTTGCTGGTGATCGCACTTCTGATGCCCCTCCTGTACCTCTACATGTGGGACAACCCCACCTCGGGATACTGGTACAACATGCTCCTCCTCCAGACGGGAGTCACCGGCGCGGTGCTCTCGCTCGATCTGGTGCTGTTTTATCTCTTTTATGAGACGATGCTGTTGCCGATCTTCATCATGATCGGACGGTATGGACACGACTGGAACCATGCCCATGCGATGAAGATCCTCCTCTTCACCGTGCTGGGATCGATGGCGATGCTGTTTGCCATCCTCTACCTCGGGTATGCCCATTACAGTTTTTACGGTAATTGGAGTTTCGCCTGGCAGGATCTGGCGAAACTCCCGCTGGATCCGCAGACAGCCACCTGGCTGGCCGCAGGATTCCTCCTCGCATTTGCGATCAAGATCCCTCTGCTCGGTTTCCACACCTGGATGGCTACGGCCTACGCATCGGCTCCCACTCCGGCACTGGTCATCCTCTCAGCGATCATGGCCAAGCTGGGGATCTACGGCTTGTGGCGTTTTGGCTACGGGATCTTTGCCCAAGTGCTTCATCTCTACGAACCGATCCTGCTGGCACTCTCTCTGGTCGGGATGCTCTACTATGCGATCCATGCCATCACCCAAAAGGACTTGCGAAAGATGTTTGCCTATTCGTCCGGTTCGCACCTCTCACTGATCGCCCTCGGAGTGGTGCTGGCCAACCTGTACGCCTGGAGCGGCAGCCTCTACCTCATCGCCACCCATGCGCTTGCCTCGGCTGGGATTTTCCTCATGATCGGGCTGATCCATCAGCGCACCGATACCGTGCAGATCGATGGACTCGGGGGGATCGCTTCGGTCGCACCCCGCTTCGCCTTCTTCTTCACATTTTTTGCGCTGAGCATTGTCGGTGTTCCCGGTACCGGGGGGTTTGTCGCCGAATTGTTGATCATCATCGGAGCGTTTAGTGTCCACCCTTGGCTTGGGGCGGCGACGGCGACCACGATGCTCGCTGCGATGCTTTTTGTCTTTTGGATGCTTCAGCGTACTCTTTTTGGGGCACCGGTTCCCTCCACGGTAACCTTTGCCGATCTCAACCGACGTGAAACGGTGATGCTCGCCCCTCTGGCATTGTTGCTGGTGATTACCGGCATGGCTCCCTCCCTATTTACCCCACTCTTCACCCCACAAATCCAGGCGATGTTACTTCAGTTTGTCCATGCGGCAGGGGGGGCATCATGATGGCCACCTTTGCCCCACTGATCCCGACCACACTGGTGATCGTCGGTGCCTTTGTGCTGTTGCTCATCAGCACCGTTCGCTCGATCCATCTCCAATCGTACCTCACCATCACGGTGGCGTTTCTCTTGCTGGCGTTTGCTGTTGCCTTGCCGCAGTTTGGTACCCAATCCGGGGTCTATGTCCTCCCCGACGTGTTCGGACATACCTATCTCGCCGATGATTTTGCGACCCTGTTCGATCTCATGTTTCTCGGAGGGGGAGTGCTGACCCTCCTGATCAATGCGATTTATCTGCGCAAACGGGACTACTACAACGGTGAATTTTTTGCCCTCTTTCTGTTTGCCATTTTTGGGATGATGACGTTGGCACATGCCAACGACCTCGTCGCCGCCTTCATCAGTCTCGAACTCACCTCTATCGCCATCTACGCACTCACCGGCTACCACAAAAACTATCGTGGCAGCAACGAAGCGATGCTCAAATACCTCGTCCTTGGCTCGTTTGCCGGAGCGATGTTTATCCTCGGAACGGCTCTGTTTTACGGGGTGGCCGGGACGACGGTGATCTCGGAATTGGCGATTTTTATTCAGCACCATGGCAGCGAACACCTCCTCGCACTGAGCACGGCGGGGCTCCTCATCATGGTCACGATCCTGTTCAAGATCGGGGCGGTGCCGTTTCACTCGTGGCTGCTTGATGTCTATCTCGGGGCGCCTTTTCCCGTGACGATGTTCATGGCATCGGTTCTCAAGGTCGCCCTCTTTGCCATCGCGCTACGCCTCTATCTGATCCTCTACGTCGATACCGGTTTGGTGGGCAACGGTGTCATCTCCCTGATCGCCGTCCTGACCCTCCTCGGCGGCTCATGGCTGGCCCTCTCCCAGTCGATGCTCAAGCGGATGCTCGCCGGCTCCTCGATCGTCCACGGCGGCTACATGCTCATCGCCCTCTCGTCCATCGGACTGGGAGCCCATCTCGCGGCTCCGGCGATCATGTTTTATCTGCTGAGCTATTTCCTCTCATCGGTGGGGGCTTTCGGGATCCTCAGCTACATCGCCGCCGATGCGACCCGACCGCTGACCTATGATGATTTCAAGGGGATGGCACACCGTCGTCCCTACCTCTCGGCAATGATGGCGATCTCGATGCTCTCCCTCTCCGGCTTCCCCTCTACGATTGGATTTCTTGGGAAGTTTTACATTTTCATGAGTGCGATTGAAGCGGGGCAGATTGCGTTGGCGGGGTTGGGGATTTTTATCGCGTTTGTCTCAGTCTATTACTATTTTAAATTGATCGCGATGATGTATTTTTATCCCTGCGAAGAGGAGGGGTGTGAGCGAAAGCCATTTGAGATCCACATCAGCACCCTCCTGATCGGCCTGATGGCACTCCTCACCATCTGGGGAGGCATCGGCACCAGTCTCATCCCTTGGTTCCCCGGAGCCGACGGCATGATCTCGATCGCCAAGCAGGCGATTGGGTCATTGCCGTAGGCGGATAGGATGAGATGGGATACCCTGTGTCCAGTATCTATGGCATCTCGCGACACCAAAGACTCTACGACGCTTTGAGCTCCTCCGCATACGTGTGGATGACATCCCCTTTGCGTTGCAACACAAAATAGCCATCTTTTCGAGCCAGATCGATCGCCTCTTGTGGCACGTTGAAGCCGGCGACTCCTGCATAGATTGTATAGTCTCTGTATTGGGGGAGGGCTTTGAGGTTTTGTATTTTCTTCTCCAGCTTTTTGAGATCACTTGGGTGGAGTTTGTATTTGACTTCGATCATGGCGAGCTCTTCGCCGTTGACGAGTAGGATATCGTACTCGTCGCGTGCGTGTTTGGATTGGATGGTGAAGTTGGGGATGAGGACATCATACTGTTTCCCGAGGAGCTTGAGATCATCCTTGAGGGAGTTGATGAAGTACTCTTCGGCGACATCCCCTTGGTTGTTGCCCATCGCTCCTACCATTTTGGCGATGCGATTGAGCCGTTCATCGGTTTTGGCGAGCTGAGCGTCCGTTTTGGCAAGCTGTACATCGGTCTGGGCTTGGGATGCGATCAAGTTTGCCATCATATTTTTGAGATCGTGATCGGACATGGGTGCTCCTTTGGTTGGAGGTATTATAGCATAGTGAGAGTATGCTTTTCTGGTGAGGATGTTGGGAGCGAGGCAAAGGTTACTTACGATTACGTTCACCCCTAATATTTACTCTGATATTCGACGTGGGGGAATTTGTGATTATAGATTCAATTTGGCAATGAGTTCCTTCAGTTCTATTTCCAAGATATTTTCTTTTTCTGCTTTTGAGTAGATGGTAACTAAATATACTTCTTTGTTGTCATGTATACAATAGGTAACTACACGATATCCCGCACTTTTTCCTTTGTTGTTGTCACTATTTTTTATCCTTATTTTAAACGTGTTGTTACCCAAGTCTGTACCGATTGTTGGGTTTTTCTCAAGTGCATTAGCCAATGCTAAAACATCACTCTTAATGCTTTTGTATTTTTTCTTCAGGGCTTTGAGATTTATAATAAATTCAGGAGTTGGGATAACTTTATAACTCATCTAAAATATACTTCAACTCTCTTTTTTCTAATTGACCACTGTTTTGCAGTTGTACCTCTTTGATCCCCCGTTTTACACTCTGTTTGATGTTATAGGTTTCAATATAATGTATAATATTATTGATAAATTTCCCTTCATCGCTATGGCACTCTTTTTTATAAAAATCTTCTACTGTTGGATTGTTGATTGTTATAGACAACATAATAAATTCCTTGCTTTTGATTTATCTTAGCATAAATTTCATAAAACTATATATCCTGCTTATTTTTGGATGCATGGATCGTCGAAAGGTGTGCTGTTGCACACCCTACGCGAGAATAATACAGTCAGAAAATACAATACTTAAATACGAAAAATAGAGGAAAGAAAGAAAAAGAAGAGGGGGTGAACCCAGACCCGGATAGGGTCTAAGTCCGAAGTGTCAAGCTGTTCTTAGAACTTGTAGACAGCTTTGGCACGTACACGTTGAGTGACGGCAGCAGCTACATTACGATAGCGGTAGTCAACTTTGTAGTTGATACCAGAAACAGTTTTGGAGATTGAAACACCTGCTTGATACGCACCACTTTGGGCATAAGTACCCCAAGCGCCAAGTTTGTAACCACTCCAGTCTGTGTTAAGAGCGGCACCAGCAGCCCAAACGTTAGTGCCTGCAACACTACCAAGATCATGGTAAGTGAAGTCTGTGTATTTGGCATAGCCAAATGAACTCTCACCATAAGTACCACCGATTTTAAGGGTGGTTGCACCGAAGTGTTGAGTGATAGTACCACCAGCAATGTAAGCGGTGGCAAGTGTACCTTTGTAACCGAATCCGTTGCTATAAGCACCACCTACGCTGAGGTCAGTATCAGAAAATTTGGTGTCGATTGAACCAGCAACTGCATAGTTAGACTTACTTGTGTCATAATAACCAGCAGCAGTGATGACCGTATCAGCAAACGAAGTGTTCTGGAAACCAGCGGCTACGACTTTGGCAACGGTAGCAGTTGATGAAGTTTTTGTAGGATTTAGAATAGGATCTGTGTAAAACCCATCCCATGTGTTGGCATGTTGTACTATTCTGTGAACATAAGCAGCCCATACAGTGGTATCAGCCAGATCTGTGTTGACGGCAATAGCACCATCATAAGTCCTTCTCTTCAGTCCAAAGAAGTCTGTGCCAGTTGATACGAGAGGAGAAAGGGCACCAGGAATCTCAAAACGACCTACCTTAATGGCAGTGTTGCAGAAACTATACCCAAGGTTGAGTTGTGTCAAGCCACCAAATTCAATGGCATAATTTGTAGTAGCAGCAACATCTGTTACTTGTCCAAATGTACCACCCTGAACTTCAGCACCAAGAGTCAGACCAGAGAAGATTTCTTTGCTAACACCAAGGACGGCTACAGCACCAAAATCAGCTCTGTATGTCTCAGGTTTTTTACCTGGCTTACTATAGATGGCACCTACACCAGCCGCACCATAGAAATCACTACTTGCTGCAGCAGGGGCATCTGCTACAGGTTGAACAGGGGCAATATCCCCACCTGCGAAAAGAACAGTCGAAGCTACGATTGAGAGCAACAAACCTTTTTTCATTTTAAACTCCTTGTTTTTGTTTACGGTGGAATTATAACACACACTCCTTAAGAATGTCAAGGAAATTAACGATAAATTAACGATATTTTTATTGAAGCCCAAAAAATGGACTTTTGAGA
>WFMQ01000031.1 GCA_015488995.1 Nitratifractor sp.
CATCACCGGTTGCCCCGTAGCTGTTGGTGGTATAGCCGTGATACATACTTCCGTATCCGCCCGTGGCCAGCAGGGTATGTGCGGCTGTCTGAGCGACAACTTTTCCGTGGACACTGTCCCAAAAAGTTGCACCCAGGACCTCTTTCTCGGTTGTAATGAGATTGAGCAGGAAATGTTCTGTGACGAAGACGACTCCTGTTGCAACGCACCGATCATAGAGGGTATGGAGGAGTTTGAGCCCGGTATAGTCCTGTGCGTAGCAGGCGCGGGGATGGGCGGCGCCCCCGAGTGTGCGTCGGGCGACCCTCCCCTCTGGTGTACGTGAAAAGGGCATTCCTATCGCATCGAGCCATGCCACCGCCTCCGGGGCACGATCACACAAGGTTGCCACCTGCACCGGATCGGCCAGTCCGTGCGCCGATGCCAAGGTGTCGGCTGTATGTTGGGCGGGGGTATCGGGTGTGTGCGTGGCGGCATTCATCCCCCCTTGTGCCATGGAGGTTTGGGCGGCGGTGGGGAGAGTCTTGGTGACGACGGTGACGGTGCTTCCTGATTGGGCAGCGGTCAGAGCGGCGGTGAGACCCGCTCCACCCGAGCCGATGACGAGGAGATCAATCACGAGAGAAACTCTTCGATATTTTTCACCACACCCTCGAGGAGTTTTTGGCGTGACTCGATGCTGCCCCAGGCGACATGGGGGGTCAATAGCAGCCGCTCGATGTGGTCGATGTGCATGAAAGGATGATACGCCGGGATCGGCTCGGTCTCGAGGACATCCAGTCCCGCGTAGAGTTCGCGGCGATCGAGTTCGCGTGCGAGAGCGGTTTCGTTGATGATCCCTCCCCGTCCGACGTTGAGGAGGATGGCACCATCGTGTAACAGTGGGAGGTTTTCCAGCCCGATAAGGTTGCGCGTCTGGTCGTTGAGGGGGGCATGGATGCTCACCACATCGCTGGTGGAGAGGAGGGTGTCGAGATCGACGTGCTCATACGGCTGATCGGTGTTGGTACCGCTTGTGGAGTGATAGACCACCTCCGCACCAAACGCGGTGGCGATCCGGGCGACATTCTGCCCGATGGCTCCCATCCCGATGATCCCCCACCGTTTGCCGGCGATTTCCCAAAACGGCTGCTCCAGATGGGTAAAGATCGGGCTTTGGCTCCACGCACCGCCCCGGGCAAAGAGGCTATAGTACTCCATCTTTTTGACGATCGCAAAGAGCATCGCGAAGGTGTGCTCGGTCACACTCGTCGTGGAGTAGCCCGCGACGTTGCGCACGGCGATGCCCAAATCTTTGGCGGCCTCAAGGTCGATGTTGTTCGTCCCGGTTGCCGCGACGCAGATGAGTTTGAGGCTGGGAGTTTGCTCCATGAGGGCGCGGTCGATGACGACCTTGTTGGTGATGACGACTTCGGCTCCGGCGATGATGTCCGCAGTCTCTTCGGGTTCAGTGATGTCATACACTTCAAGATCGCCGAAGCGTTCGAGTACAGAGAGCTCAAGATCACTGCCGAGGGTTTCAGCATCGAGAAGGACGAGGTTCATGAGGGATCCTTTTGTTAATGGCTGGTTATTTGTAATGGGTGATTGGGGGCGCGACTTCCGTCGCGTTTTTTGGGCTGAAGCCCCAGCCCCTTCTATCGCAATGGCACGGCGCTGTCTTGTTCGCAACCACTCTCTTCGGGAGCCGCGTCAAGCTGGTTGTCAAGAGAACATCCCTCACTGGCTTCGGCTTTTAGTGGGGCGTTGGTGTTCTCAGTTGTGGGGTGTTCCGTTTTGGGGGTGTGGGATGACTGGAAGTGCTCGATGATCGGCTCATCACCGACAAGGATTTGGTCGGACTCTTTGGCGTGCAGGATGAGGACAGGGATTTGGTCGATGCCGAGATTTTTCAGCAGAGAGCGGGCATTGGCAGTATGGACATCGATGGGGTGGTAGGTAATGTTGTGGTCGGCGAAGTAGGCTTTGACCTTCTTGCAGTGGGGGCAGGTTTCGGAGTGGATGAGGTACGTACCCGGCTGAGAGAGGAGCGTCATGTTTTTGGGGATTGCCAAGGTCGAGAGAGCGACCCAGAGGGAGGCGATCACCGGAAGAGCATAGAGGAGATAGGTCGGACGGGACGCAAGAGCAATCAGCAGCAATCCACTGTACACCCCGGCACAAAAGATACACGGCTCAGGATTGACGAGGAATTGGTAGGCAAACATGATCGTCTCAAAGGCGATGGATGCATAGAGGGCGATGAAAAAGAGTTTCTCCCACTCGGGACGCTTGAGGGAGAGCCAGCCAAAAATCAGGATCCCTGCGACCGCTGCCAGCCCCATAAAGTTGAGGTAGACACTGGGGAAATTGAGGAGTTGCCCAGCCAGCTTGCAGCCAGTGGAGCCGCAGATCGAGGTGTGATGAAGTTTGGCATACGTCTCGATGGCGATGTAGATGAGG